>JABHKE010000202.1 GCA_018692355.1 Fidelibacterota bacterium | reverse complement strand
TTGCTTGAAAAAAGAAAAGAAACCAAAATCGTAAATCAGCCTGCTGTAAAAATAAAAATCGCAGGCGGAAAAACTGTGACCTTTTGATTCATTTTACAGAACTTTTTGGACTTGACCAATAAATAAAAAAGAGAAATTATGTATTCAAAAAACAAAACATTGCTGGTTTTATTTTATATGCTTTTAAAAAGTGGGGAATGGTTTTAGCGCAAAATTCTCCGATTGATTTTGAAATCGGTGGTTATGATGCCACTTGGACCTGGACCGTCTTCGAGAATGGTGGTAATCCTCCCCTTGAAATAGTTACAAATCCAAATACTGACAGTGTCAATTCATCAACTACAGTAGCAAAGTTTACTGCTTTACAGGCTGGTCAACCTTGGGCAGGCTGCGAATCCCTGCACGGTTCAGATATTGGGACATTCTCGCTAGATGCTACCAATAGCATACTAAAAATTATGGTATATAAAACCGTAATCAGTGATGTCGGTCTTAAGTTTGTAATTCCATCTAGCGGTTCACTTGGAGAAATCAAAGTTGCTAACACTGTAACCAATGCATGGGAAGAATTGACCTTTGATTTTTCAAGTCATATTGGCCTTCTTGAAGCTATTGGTATTGATCAGATTGTTGTTTTTCCCGATTTTAACCTGGGTGGTAGAACTCAAGACAACATAATATATTTTGATAATATTAGCTTCTATTCAAATTCTGTCGGGACTGATAACAGAAATGAGATACTTCCCCAGAGATTTACACTTCATCAGAATTTCCCAAATCCATTCAATCCATCCACAACTATTGGCTATGAGTTACCTGAAGATGGGCTCGTTAATATTACCATATACAATATCACAGGCAGGCATATCAGCACATTGGTCAGTAGTCATCAAAATGCCGGATACAAATCTACCCAATGGAATGCAACCAATGATTCTGATGAGCCTGTGGGTGCTGGTTTGTATTTGTATAGAATAGAAGCTGACAATTATGTCCAGACCAAAAAGATGATACTGCTGAAATAAATTTACCCTTTTCACAACATCAAGCCTCGGTCACCCGGGGTTTTTTGTTTGTGGGATAAATCGGCGTCCATTCGCTCTCCAGTCAATTTAAAATAGAAGAAGCTGCGTGAGGCTCATAACCCAAAGGTCAGAGGTTCGAATCCTTCCCCCGCTACACTACAACAGCCTTGGTTTCCTGTCGGGAAGTTGATGCTTTTTCTTTCACGTTTCCAGACGATATAAAATATTCTGTAGATATCCATGCTAGACGACGAGAAACAAGCACTTGATTGGGCTTTTTCTTTGACTTAATTTTTCTCCTGAATTGCAGACAATTGCAATCTCAACCACTAAATTACTAAGTGGTACAAACTACTGGGGCAGGGCATACCTGGAAAAAATTTGGGAATATTCCCTCGAACAATTTATTTAATCCGATCAATAATAGGAATATCGATATGGCGACTTTGATTTTGCGGGATACACACAGCGCATTGGAAAAGAAAATGAAATCTCTTGATAAATCAAAGAAAGAGACTTCATTAAAGATTAGAGATGCAGCTAGTCATGGTGATCTTAAGGAAAATGGGGAATACCACGCTGCCAGGGAGGAGCAGAGTTTTATAATACGTAAGACACAATCGCTACAGACCCATTCTCCATTCCAGATCATCGAGTTTAGCGAAATTGAAACCGACAAGGTAGGATTTGGTAATAAGGTAACAATCCGTGAAGAGGGCAAAGATGAGGCCGAAGACTATTACCTATTAGGTCCCATCGAATTTGAGTTGGATCTGTATCCCTTGGTTATAACCTACCATTCACCTTTTGGCCAAGCTATAGTTGGGAAAAAGATTGATGAAAATTTTACGCTTGAAATCCGGGGTAAAGAGACAAAGTTCACAATTACTGCAATTGAAAATATTTCTGCAGAATGATTTTTTATTGAATAAATCAAGCCCCACATTCGTGGGGTTTTTTGTTTGTGGATTTAGTTCGAATTCATAACCCGATGAGTATCACTATTTATTTATAATCTATTTAGGATAGAATCGATTTTTCCCTTCAAAAAGTTTCGTCCCATTGACGTAGCTGTAATATTTCCTGCACTCGCAGGATAAATATTCAATATCAATCGGTTGAAATTCCCTTTTAGCTTCTGGGAAGAATTCTTATATAGAATTAAGCCAAGTTTTAAAGTAAGCGCATTACAACATCAAGCCCCACATTAGTGGGGTTTTTTGTTTGGTGGGATGATGAGTAGATTTGGATATAGCGTTTACAAATAATTTTAACCTTTTGGATTTAATGGATATAGAAGAAAAAAAACTATTATCTTCGTATGCTAAGTCAGAGCTAGTTGGAGGACTTATTCTTGGAGAATATGCGAGACGAGCAAAAGATAACTTCTTGAGAGATAAGCTGATCCATCACAGCGCAGAGGAAATTCGTCACGCGTCATATATAACAACACTCCTAGAAAAAAATGGTGGATCTATTACTGCACATGATGAAAAAGGGAGTCACTATTATGCAAAAGCAGGGTTCCCTAAAAGTGAGATTGAAGTTCTTGCAATGACCGAGGCGTTTGAACCAGTCGCACTTCTTCACTATAAAGTTTATGTGGACACGAAAGGCGTATCAGATGACGTGAAAAATGTTTTCCATAAGATCATAAAAGAGGAAAGTCATGCTGGGTGGATTACAAATTGGCTTGATACACAATTAGACAAGTCGGCGGTAGATGAAGCAAGAAACAGATATCGCAAGGTGATTGAAGAGGTATACCTTCAAGAATTAGAAAGACTAAAAAAGTTGGAAGGATTAGTAAGGGAAATAGCTATTAACGCCGATAAATATATAAAGAGACATGGATTATGGGAATAAGGCTAATTGTTTATTAGTACTAAAAAATGAAAGTTTTAAATAGACTGACCACATTCGTATGGTGCCCTACTGAAATAAATTTATCTTTTAAACCATCAAGCCCCACATTCGTGGTTTTTTTTTGTGGATTTAGGTCGGTCTCATAACTCGATGGGTACGGCTATTTATCCATGTAACTTTTAGGGTGGAAGCGATTTTTCCCTTCAAAAAGTTTTGTCCCATTAACATAGCTATAATATTTCCTGCACTCGCAGGATAAATATTCAATATCAATGGGTTGAAATGCCCTTTTAGCTTCTGGCCAGAATTCTTTTTGCAGCGTAATCATTCGGTCGCACGTTTGCCGATGATTATCTAAGCCAAAATGTATCTGAAGTCGATTAAGGTAAGCTACAGCACCAATACCTGTAGGGACATGGCTTGCCGGGTCAATCACATCAGGACGAAACCAGGCCAAATCAATGACAGCCATAAAAATCGGGAAGTCATTTTGCATTCTAAATAGAGCATTTACCGATTTGGTAGCTTCGATCACGTCACCTTGAGCTCCGGTGATAGCATCAGCTAACGATTCTTTAATGTTTCCAAAAAGTGTTGTAGCCGCATCGAACCGTGAGTATTGTTTGCCTGCCCAATGCACCGGCTCAACAGGGTAAGCTGTAACATTACACCAAGGATTGAGTCTATCTAGTTTTTGAATTAATTCTTTGGGTTGAGATATAATTTTTAATGAAAGTTTATCAAGAGTTTCCTGTCTATTACACCAGCGTGCAAAAAATAGAGCATGAATTAAATTGGGTAAATCTTTTTCTAAGTTTTTGGCAAAGTGCAGTATGGCTTTGCTGCCGCGGTCGTCTTCTCTAAATACGTTCAGGAAACGACCTTGTTGAAAAATAAGATTATCGGTCCATGGGGCAGGAGCACCCATTTCTCTTTCTAAGCGAATGTTTTCTCTTTCGCGGCAAAAATCAAAAAAAGCAGAGACAGGATCATCCAGAATTAATCCATCAAGTGCTGTGGCATAAGGATTGTGAAATTTATTCATTCAAGTATCAATTTTAAAACAATAAGTCAGTTTAAAATAGAAGAAGATGTCGGGTGTAAATAACCATGTGAGTGGATATTGGTAAATTGCATTGATTAAATCATTAGGAAACGCAAAATGATATGTGTCATAGAAAACAATAATTTTAGCTTAAGGGATGTAAAACAGACATTGTACAATTCATCCTGGGATCCGAAAGAAGTAGCAGATTTTCATGAAACAATAGGCAACAAAGAAACTCCCTTGGTCAAACTACCTGGATTAGCTAAGCGTTTAGGTATCGGGAGCCTTTTATTAAAAGATGAAAGCCATCGATTTGGAATTAATGCATTTAAGGCCTTAGGTGCTTCATATGCAATGTATAGGCAAATAGAAAAAAATCCGCAAATAAAAACATTTTGCACCGCTACTGATGGGAACCATGGTCGAGCAGTAGCATGGATGGCTAGAAAACTAGGGCGAAAGGCTCTTATTTATATGCCTCAAGGAACCGTTTCTGACAGAGTAAGAGCAATAGAACAAGAAGGGGCTGATGTATTTGTGATAGATCAAGCCTATGATATTGCTGTAAAGATGGCGAGCACACGTGTGGATGAAGCTAATAATAAATCTGGGAAACATTTTTGGTCTTTGATACAAGATACAGCTTGGGATGGGTATGAAGATGTCCCACTAGATATCATGAAAGGGTATTGGACTCAGATGCATGAGATTACTAGGCAAATAGGGAAAGAAAAAATCGATGTATTGTTTCTCCAAACGGGTGTAGGAAGTTGGGCAGCTTCAATCATTGGTTATATAATGAAAGAATGGCAGAATCCTCCTGCCTGTATTAGTGTAGAACCTCACTCTGCCAACTGTTTATTTGAATCAATAAAAACTGGAAATCGAGTTTCAGTTAAAAATGACGAAACAACAACCATGGCAGGACTAAATTGTGGCTCAGTATCAACCTTGGCTTGGAATATATTGAAGAATGGCCTGGTAGGATCTATATCGATTTCAGATAAATTATCAGAAGAAGCAATGATCACATTAGCTTCTCCTGTATCCGGAGACCCAGTAATTATTTCAGGTGAATCTGGAGCAAGTGGTTTGGGTGCTTTGATAGGACTTTGTAAGAAGCATGATTTTAATACCTTCAAAGAGAAAATTTGTTTGAATAAAACATCAACAGTTTTGGTTATCAATACGGAAGGAGATACTGACCGATCAAATTATAAACGAGTTATGGCAGCCAATATAGAAAACAATTTTCAATTCCAAAAATAAGTGGGATAGATTTGGGTATGGCTATATAAATGCTGGATTCTAGCAGAGATGTCCTACTACTGGATGGGGATTGTGGCCTATGCCACCAGAGCATTTTTCATGGACCCAAGACTGGCACCAGGTGCTGATATTGCATATAGGCCTATAAAGTCAGATGATGCTCAAAAACTAATTCATACATTCCCTGAATGGCAACAGATGTCTGATTCAGTTTACCTATTGAGGAATGGCCGTTCTTATATCAGATCTGCAGCGGCAATACGGTGTCTGCTTTACTTGAGGTGGCACTGGAAGATATGGTTTTTTATTTCTTGGCTTATTCCACTACCAATACGCGATATGATTTACCGATTTGTAGCCAAATACAGGCACTGGATTTTTAAGAAACCAGAAATTTGCACATTCAGAATAGATTGAACCTGGCAATCTTGGTTTCTAGACTGATTTTATTCCGAGATATACAGAATCAGACATCACAATATTTTTTGCGTTCCTTCAATTTATTTTGATCAATGTAATGACTTTCGGAGGTTGTTTTATAGGCTATGAAATAGTTAAAAGAATACATTGGCTGCGGCCTATGTTCGGTATAAAACCAATATCGGTCAGGAAATAATCTGTCCTTCAGTATCTAACTTCGGATAATCTTCTCCTGTAGATTGGTAAACCTTTGCCGCTTCAGGATAAGAAAACTCGAACAGAAGTTTTTCAACCGTATTTTTGTCCAACCTACACTTTTCATATAATCCTGCTTGTAGTCTTTGCCTTTGGGCTTCAAACAAAATAACTGCATTCGCCACAGACACATTCAAGCTTTCCACCATACCCTGCATGGGAATTTTGATCTCTTCATCTACCATATCCAAAGTTTCCGGTGAAATTCCATCCAACTCAGCACCCAACACGATGACAGATGGTTTGGTATAATCAACTTTACGATAATCAATCGCTTTTGCACTGCCATTGGCAGCATAAATAGAAAAACCACTTTGCTTCAATTCAGAGATTACATTTGGTATAGAATGATGGATATGAAGGTTCACCCAATGGTTTGATCCACTGGCAGATTTTAAGTTTACACCCACTTTCTGTTCATTAGAAGAGATTCCATGAATATCACTGATACCAACCGCATCGCAAGAACGAATAATGGCAGCAAGGTTGTGTGGCTTATGGACATTATCCAAAACTACCGTCAAGTCTGGTTGACGTTTGTTTAAAATATCTTTTATCTTTTGGAATCGTTCAGGGGTCATTTTATTAATTTAAATTACATCCAATGATTTCATCCAAATCTATAAAGAAAAAAGCAAAGGAACTTGGGTTTCATAAGGTGGGGATCGCAAAAGCAGAACCAACCCCCAAAGAAAAAACTGATCTTGAATCCTGGCTTATGCAAGGTCGCCATGCCACCATGGAATGGATTGTTAAAAGGAAAAAAGAACGTGGTGATATCCAAACCTATTTTCCTGAAGCAAAATCAGTCATATCGATTGGACTTAATTATTTTGTAGGGAAGGATCAGTCTAATATTCATTCAGACTACAAATTATCTAATTACGCTTGGGGAGATGATTACCACGATGTGATCAAAAAACGACTTTTCCAATTATTGGGCTGGATTAAAGAAACTCATCAGGATGTGAAGGGAGTCGTATGTACGGATACTTCCCCTGTAATGGATAAAGTTTGGGCACAAAGAGCAGGGCTTGGTTGGTTGGGGAAACACACGAATTTGATCACGAGAGATCATGGAAGTTGGCTTTTTTTTGGGGAATTGATTCTTGATATTGAATTGGATTATGATGCCCCATTTAATGACGATCTTTGCGGGAGTTGTACAGCCTGTATTGATGCGTGTCCCACGCAAGCATTGGATGAATATCAAATCGATGCGGGGAAATGTATTTCCTATTTGACTATTGAACATCGTGGCAAATTGCCTGAAAATCAAAATGATCTCCAGGGTTGGATCTATGGATGTGATATTTGTCAGGATATATGTCCATGGAATGAAAAATTTTCTGAGACATCAAATATTCCAGAATTTCAACCACGACAAGAAATTTTAAATTGGACCAATGAAGATTGGCAAAATCTGGATGAAGATAAATTTCGTAAATTATTTAAAGGATCCGCTGTAAAGAGAACCAAGTTTGTTGGATTAAAAAGGAATATTGAAAATAATTCGTCACTCTGAGTAAGGCGAAGATGGTCAATAATTAAATAAATCAAAAAACTGAATAGCCTAAGGGGAACTAATCATGCCAAAAGTAGGTGTTGTGTTATCGGGTAGTGGTGCTCAGGATGATGCAGAAACTCATCAATCTTTCATCACATTTTGTATAGAATGAAATATTCTATTTCCATATTTAATCTTTTTTCAATTTTATTTGTAATCTCTTGTGCACCTGACCAAGAGAGTGGATTTATAATTCAGGGTCATATTAATTCATTAGAAAATGGGCAAGCTGTTTTATCTAAGCTGGATTTGGATACGAATCAGAAAATTGATGTAGACTCATCCCAGATTATCAATGGATCATTTTCCTTCTCAGGTACAATCGAAAGCCCTTATCTCCATTCAATATTTTTGAATGACTCGCTTGGTCCCATTCATCTTTTTCTGGATAATTCCAAAATTAAAATTGTTGGGAATATTGATTCATTGGAAAATGTAACTATTTCAGGCTCACGGGAAGATAGTTTATTTCATTCGATCTCTTTAGACGCTATTTTTGAAAAAGAAACTGGAATGAACCTAATGCTTAATAAAAATGACTATACTTTTTCTGCTTTCGTTGCTTATTACCAATTTCAGGTAAATCAAATATCTTTGGATACAATGAAGGCCATAATGAGAGGCTTTTCGTCAGATGTGAAACAATCAGAATATTTTCATCAAGTATCCACATTATTTAAAACATTAGAAGCCACATCTAAATCTAAATCAGCACCTGATTTCACTGTGCCCGATGTCAATGGAATCGATGTAAGCTTAAGCGATTTCCGAGGGAAAACAATATTACTAGACTTCTGGGCATCCTGGTGCGGCCCTTGTAGAAAAGTGAGCCCCGATTTGGTGAAACTGCATAACCAGTTCAAAGATAGGAACTTCACCATCATCAGCCTATCAGTTGATGATAGTCGGGATCGATGGCTGAAAGCCATTGAAGATGATAAGTTGGACTGGACACATTTATCCAAATTGGATGGCTGGGGACAAGTATCTAAGAATTACGGTGTCATGGCCATTCCCCAAAATTTTCTGATAAATCCTGATGGACTTATATTAAATAAAAATTTAACAATTGAAAAATTAACAGAAAGGTTAGATCAATTATTACCAAAATCTCCATCGTAAAAAAGGACGCAGTATTTCACAATTTCCATTATAAATAGAAATTGAATTGGATTGTGGATTCAATCGGTGAATTTGACCCCAATTGTTTAGCGAAATTGAAGCCCATTTTCAACCTGTCTCCTTCATTCATCCAACCAACTAGCAGAAAGAAAAATCTTAGAGCCCTTGGTGTTCTCTGTGTTTCAATTTCAATCAACCTCAATATCAACAGACCCAATCCCCACAGAAATATCCCCTGTGATGGTAGGCCGATTTTCATCCCAATCTTTGCTCACATATTTATTTCTTCCCTCGGACATCAAGCCATCCACATCCACAGAACTTAAAAATGAATGATCTACTCGTAGCTTTATATTCACATTTTCGGGTAAAATCAATTCCAAAGCGCCTAGTCCAACATCAATGGACAGGTCCATATCTTCATCAAATTCCCCCCGGAGATCAACCGTGGCAGCACCTAATCCAACATCCAGATTAAATTTTTGTGAATTGAGATTTCCCAAGCCATAACCATTAAAATCACCGAGTCCACTGGAAATGCTCACTCGTTCACAGGTGATTTTATTTGACCGGTCCATTTCCAGTTTTACATCGCTCAATCCACAATCCAATTCAAAGTAAGATAATGAAAGATCCGTAAGATTAATATTGGCCTCGCCTAATCCAAAATCCAATTCCAGTTCTGTTGGAATCCCTTTGGCCAGATCAAAATCCATGTAGTTATGGAATTCATCCCCCAAGTCAAAATCATTAAAAGTAAACCCATTATCACAACATTCAAATTTATCACCGGATTTACCCTTGATGGATAGGAATGCCTTATTCCCTGATGAGGAAAAATCTACATCCGTTTCTGTATGATCAGGGTTGTATTCGATAATGCCTGAAATAGTTTTAGGTTTATGATAAGATCCAATCTCCAATTCACCTAATCCGAAATTCAGGTCAATTTCAATCGATCCATAATCCCTGAGATCATATTGATAATAATCTCTGATAAAAGTTGTATCATTTTGGGAGAAAAGAAGTGAAAGTGATAAAACTAAAATGTTGTTTTTTATTATTATCATCTTAGAAATTAAAGTTTAACCGGACTGTTGATTCAATCGGCTCGTCCTTTCCCAGAGATTTTGCGAAATTGAATCCCATATCCAATCCGTCACCATCCTCCCAGCCAAAGCCGATTCCAGCAGATTGAAGCCATGTATCAGACCGTTCAGAATTAGGTTTCATATCCAACAAGTCAGGCGAATTAAAAGCCATGCCCGCATCATAGAATAATTTCACCATGAACCAGGTATCAGTGAATTCTTCTGTAAAGACCAATTCCGAATTTACTTGAGCCATATGATTCCCAATTTGTGATTTATAATTTTGGGCACTCACAGACCCCAAACCGCCAATGCCGAACTGTCGATAAATTGGTAATGATTCAGAGCCCATTCCCAAAATGAGCCGGTTTCGTATAACAACGCCATCCGACACTTCCCAATTAGCCATAGCAATATGTGTCAACCTTAAGGACGAATCAGCCAGTGTAGAATCAATCATTTTTAAGGTCATTTCCACTTTTGATAAAATCGCTAAGCCCGTCTTGAGAGGGGAATAAGATGCGGTCCTGAATGCTGCCACACCTTCCAGATATTCCACGTCTGTTTCAACCATGAATGGGTTATTACGTAAAACACTACTTTCATTGGTGAAACTCCAAAGATCTTGATTAACCGATATCTCACTTTGTGTAACTCGGACAAATTTCCCTTTCACCTTTAAATGTGAGAAATCAAACCCAAAGCCTACTTCGAAACCGGTTTCATCCCAGCGATCGTAAAAATCTTGTCGACCCCAAAGGCTGGCCCATGAATTTTCTTTTTCCGGAAGCCTAAATTCATCATCAGTTCGCACTGTTTTAAATCCACTGGCAAAAAGTGTTGCAGATCGATTTTTCAGCAGGGAAGACTCCAATGTAGTTCGCCCAATGAATTCACCCGAACTAAACCGATATCCCAGTGAAAAGCTTAACCGTATCAAGGACTCATTCCCACGATCCCAATTCCAATTCAGTGGGACAAAGCGTAACCCCTCATTTCGATTGTATTCAAATACATCCGGTTCCGGGTGAACCCAGCCATCACGGGAGCGTTGAGAGAATGTTGAGATTCTAAAATTCTTTTCTCCCGATTTTGCCGAGTCAGTAAAAGTCTCCCGATAGATAAGACCTTGATCCAAACTGGCCTCAACAATTTTACCATTTATCTGTGCATCTTTGTCGGTTTGAACATCGCCGCCTATAGAAATAATTTTACCATTAATGATTGCCGATGAAAAAATTTGGACATCGCCACCGATAACGGTGATCTGGCTTTCCACTGTTCCATAGACAGAGAGTCCACCACCCAAAATTCGAATATTATTTGTCATGATCTCTAATGAATCAATGGTCACATCCGAATAAAATCGAATTTCATTTGTAGTGAAAGATGTTGAATCACTTAAGGATGAACTGAATCCAAAAACTAAGTTTATTGTCAGTAATGTTATAATAATCTTCATAGATTATTCTTGTTCAATAGTTATGGTTCCGAAAGTGGCGCGTAAGCGTAAGGGAATGGTGCCCTTTTGGATTTGACCAATCCCGGTCACTCGATTTTCGCTTGTTAAAATTTCTAATGGAATGTCAGAATTCAATTCCTGGGGTATATTGGTATCGAATATTTCTGCATCTACATTCAAGGGTAGTCCTGTTGGAACACGAACAACAATATCACCAGATCGTGTTTCCAAATTGAAACTGTATTCCTTAATAGATGAATCATAAGACAATTCCAGTTCAATATCGCCGGCAGTGGTAGAAGCATCAACTGATCCAATAATGTCCTCACCCTCAATATCGCCACCAGATGTATGACAGGTGAGTGATCCCGTGATTTGTTCCGCATTAATATCACCGCCGGAGGTGGTTACATTCACATGACCTTTAATAGATTCAAGGTCGATTTGTCCACCGGATGTTCGTCCGGTGAAATTAGCAGAAATATCTTCCGCTCTAATATCGCCACCAGATGTACGACATTCCACAGATTCGCTTTCAATATTTTCCAATGTGATAGAACCACCACTGGTTTGTGCATCAATATTTCCGGTCAAATGAAGGAACTCAAGGTCGCCACCTGAAGTAGATGCATTAAATAGACCATCGGAATTCACAATTTCAATATCGCCACCGGATGTGTGAACGCGAATCAATCCTTCTACACGGGAGACATCAATATCACCCCCAGATGTGTGGGCCTCAATGCGGCCCATCAAATTTTCAAGGTCCAAATCACCGCCGCTGGTTCTTAACACTGATTCACCTCGGATATCCGTTACATCAATATCCCCGCCAGTCGTTTTAAGATTCAAATTAATGTTCATAGGCAGTTTCAATTCAAATTCTGTATGAACACCACGTTTATAGCGGATCTTCTTTTCGGATCGAACTTGGATCAGTTGATCATCTTCCACATGATAAACTAGGATTTTTGCATCATTCACCAACCGTTTGGCTTTTTTTTCTCTGGTGGCTCGAATTTTCCGTATTATGGTTATTTCTGCACTGGCACCTTTATGAGCACTTACACGGATATCCCCTTCAACGCTTTCCAATAAAACTGTGTAAGAGCCATCATCCGGGACGGTATCAAAGCGATACGTCTCCTTATAATGATATTTATTATTTCGATCCTTCTCAAATTCTTCAAAAATCTTTTGTCCGAAAAGGAGTGTTGCAAATTGAAGAGCAATTAAAATTCGAATCATGATTTTGCCTCCACCCGGGAATCAGTTTCATCCAAAGAAAATGCTCTCAATAATTCTTGTGCACGGTCCCGGATAAAGTCATTTTCATCCAATACACTCACAACCTGGAGAGCAGGAATCATTGATGAATTCGGCACCATTTCTATAATATCCATGGCTGAAAGGCGAATAGCTTCATTTTCATCTTCCAGCAAGACTTTCATGCATGCATCCTGAATGACTTTTTCCGGTTCATAGGTGGAAAGGAGTCGAATTGATTTAAGACGAATACCAGGATTAGAGTCGGTCAACAGCGCGGAAACCAATACCATTTTAGTTTCCTGGGCAGGTTGAGAGTTCTGAAGCAGTTTGACTGCCTTCAGCCGTTTCCCGGGATTTTGGTCGTGGAGCAAGAGATAGAAAAGTAAATTCGTGATCAATTCATCATTCGCCGACCCGGATAGTTCCAGGTCCTGCCTTGATTCCACAGCAAGTCGAATTTGGCCATCCCTATGACCGTTATCTGCAAATTTGATTTGGCCCAATTGTCCTGATCTCAATAATTCTTTAATGTCTATTTCTGGTTTTTCCGGTGTTTGTTGTGGAATAGGTTTCATCATATATAGTCCCAGTGCAAAAGCTGCGGCTACCGATGCCAAATTCACCCAAGCTGGCGTTGGTGTTTGAATCCATGCTTTGAGATATTCCCAGATTCCCGGAGCTATTTTTACTTCTTCAGATGCCATGGCATCAATATTCGTCCGGAGCAAATTCCGCTGGGATTGGAGTTCAATTTCATCTGGAGTGGCCATCTTTGCAGAAGATGTCACATTCAAAGTGGATTCAAGACTGCGAACATAGGATTGCAGATCTTCGTTTTGTGCCAGTTCATTCTCGAATGTAATTTGCTCCGCTTCTGTGAACGCATCTAAAACGTAAAGGCTGGCGAGGTTTTTTTGATTATCAGATAAGGATTTAGGCATAGCGATACTCCTTTAGCATGGGACGAAGTTTTTCAATGGCACGGAATAAATACCGTTTCACCGTGCCGTCAGAGAGATTCATAATAGTGGCAATTTCCCTGATTTTCAGCCCTTCGTAGTGTTTCATAACAAAAGCAGTTTTTTGTTGGGTTGGTAATTGGTTTAATGCATTTGTAACGGCATGTTGGATTTCTTCTTTTTCCGCCGATGGAATTGAATCGTCCGCAATATCATGAGTTGAATCTTTTTCAGGGGCCAATGATTCCTGTTTTTGAATTCGGGATGCCTTCCGTTGTAGATCGTAAAAAGAATTTACCGTAATACGATAGAGCCAGGTGAAGAATTCACTTTCAAGGCGAAAAGATCCGATGGCTTTATAGGCCTTCATGAAAACTTCCTGGTAGAGATCTTCAGCATCTTGTTTATCTCGTGTAAGTTGTAGGGCTAATGTCATGATTCTCTCATCGTGATATGAAACCAGTTTATGGAACGCTACTGTATTCCCACTCTTTGCTTCAAGGATTAAAGTTGTAATATTATTTTCCAAACGTGTGCCGCGTTACAATGAGTATGACATGTTAAATTTAAAAAAGGTTGTCATGGAATTTATTTTTTAAAAATAAAGACTAGTGAAGAATAATTAAACACAAAGTGCACTGGGATCACAAATAAAAAAGCCTCGTCTCTTGAACTTGTCCGAAGGCGAGGCTTTTAATGTGAAAATTAGCCTTGAAGAACTTGGAGTTCTCCAAGTTTGAAAAAGAATTATAACCCGGTTTCGGCCACGGTCTTTTTCACTGCATCCAGTGTTTTATTTAACCCTGCTTTCTCTTCTTCTGTTAGAGAGAATTCCAAAACTTTTTCAACGCCTCCGGCTCCAATGACTGTAGGTACGCCAATAAAATATCCATCCACTCCAAATTCACCTTCACAAAGGGATGCACATGGAATCACTCGTTTTTTATCTCTAATATAGGATTCGGCCATTTCAATTGCCGATTGCGCCGGAGCATAAAATGCAGATCCATTTCCAAAGAGTTTCACGATTTCACCACCGGCAACCCGTGTTCTATCTTCAATCTCTTTCAATCGTTCAGCAGAAATAAGATCTGTAACAGGAACCCCACCAACAGTTGCCAGCCGTGTAACAGGAACCATGGTATCACCGTGTCCACCCAAAACCATACAAGTTACATCCTGGACAGAAAAACCGGTTTCCATAGCAATAAAAGCGCGAAAGCGTCCACTATCTAATGCACCTGCCATCCCTACAACTTGGTTCTTAGAGAAGCCTGATACTTTATAGAATGCATAAACCATAGCATCTAATGGGTTTGAAATAACAATAACAAATGCATTGGGTGCCTGCTCTTTAATATTGGTCGCAACATCTTTCATAATCCCGAGGTTTATTCCAAGAAGATCTTCCCGATCCATACCTGGTTTTCGTGGAATTCCAGCAGTGATAATAAATACATCTGTTCCTTTTACATCATTCCAATCTGAAGTGCCTGTGATATTGGAATCGTGACCATCATGGGGTCGAAGTTGCATCAGATCCAGGGCTTTCCCTTTCACCATTCCTTCTGCTCTCGGAATATCAAAGATGATTACATCTCCTAATTCTTTCTGCGCTGCAAGAAGAGCTAGATTTCCACCGATTTGTCCGCCACCAATCATAGTAATTTTTTTACGAGCCATAATGTATCCTTTGTGTCATGAAACAAAAAACCCCCCGATGTCGGAGGGTTTAGAAATTAATTTTCTGTAACGATTGTTACAATTTTTCGAGTTCGGCCTTTTCGACCAAATTGAACAATTCCGTCCGCAGTTGCGAATAGGGAGTCATCATTTGCACGCTGAACATTCATTCCAGGGTGAATTTTAGTTCCACGTTGCTTCAGTATTATTGTTCCCGCTAAGATAGATTGCCCATCAGCTACTTTAAGACCGAGATAATTCGGGTTTGAATCGCGACCATTTCGGATACTACCTTGTCCTTTCTTATGTGCCATGAGTTATTCCTCTTCTTTTACTGTTTCTTTGACTTTGGGTTCTGCTTTTTTTGCAGGTTTCTTTGTCTTGGTAGCAGTTGCTTGTATTTTTTGAATCTCTACTTCGGTAAACCACTGTCTGTGTCCGTTTTTGCGTTGATACCCTTTACGTCGTTTTTTCTTATAGATAAGAATCTTTTTTTCTCGTCCATGTTCAACTACGGTAGCAGTTACCGTTGCGCCTGTCACTGTGGGTGTTCCGATTTGAGTGCTCGATCCGTCATGAAGGAGCAATACATTGTCAAAGGTTACTTTGGCCCCGGCATCCCCGGTTTGTAGCGGGACACGTACTCGGGCACCTTCAGTAGCCTTGAATTGTTTTCCTGATATATTTACGATAGCGTACATTTTACGTCTCCAAAAAGCCGGCAAAGTTACGAGGCCGATTTCACCTTTTCAAGATTCATTTCATTGGTAACATCAGTATTATCTTTAGTGCGAAAAAACCGAAACTCATCTTGTAGGAGTTCTACATTCTCTTCGATTTTTAAATGGACAAAATTTTGCCACATAAGGCCGCGAAGAATATGTTTCTTTTCACCCCCCAAATATTGAGCATTTTCCGGATGAAGTTGTAGTCGGAGCATTAAAGAACGATGCTTACTCTTGTAGCGCCGTAACCAATGATCAATCCGTGTCACCAGCGTTTCTCTGGAAATAATCCGTCCTGAGCCATGACAGGCTGGACATTCTTCACTCATAGAATCCAATAAACTTAATCGAATCCGCTGTCTCGTCATTTCTAAAAGCCCAAATTCCGTGATGGGTGCCACTGCCACTTTAGCTCGATCTTTCTTGAGTTCTTTCCTTATTTCGTGATATACTTTTTTTCGATTTTCTTCATATCTCATGTCGATAAAGTCAATTACGATCAACCCGGATAAGTCACGGAGTCTGAGTTGTCGTGCAACTTCTCTTGCCGCTTCAAGATTAATTTTAAGTGAATTCTCTTCATGGAGTTTTTTCCCAACAAATCGACCACTGTTTACATCAACCACAACCATGGCTTCTGTTTTTTCAATGATCAGGTATGCACCACTTTTTAGCCAGGCTTTTGGTCGCATCAGTTTTTCAATTTCGGACTCAATACCAAAACTTTCAAAAAGAGGAGACTTAAGTTTATAAAGTTCTAATCGTTCCAGTAGACTTGGGGATATATCTTCAAGGTACTTTTGTGTTTTTTTGTAAAGACGCTTGGAATCAATGATAATTTTTTCAACATCCGGTGTTAATAGATCCCTAACCACGCTTGATGCTGTTTCTAAATCTTCGTAGACAATTACTGGAGCTTTCTCTCTAGCTGAAATTTTTTCCATTTTGTCCCAATTTTCCATCAATTGGTTGAAATCATTCTCTATGAGTTCTTCAGATTTCCCTTCAGCAACAGTACGAATGATTACACCTGTATTACTTTCACGCAGTTGTTGGGCAACTTTTTTCAGTCGTCGACGTTCATATTTGTCCCAGATTTTTTTAGAAATCCCAATATAATTTTCATTTGGAACAAGCACTAGTAATCGACCTGGTAATGCTACCTCTGTAGTCACACGGGGACCTTTTCCTGCAAAGGGCTCCTTAATGACCTGTACATAAATTTCCTGACCCTTTTTTAGGTCAACTTCAATATTATCATGTCTACGATTATTATTTCGGCTGTGCTTATTGCCGCTATCTTCAATGATATATTCATTATTCCCAATTTCGGAAAAGGGGAGGAATGCATTCAGGTCATTGCCTATATCCACAAATGCGGCCTGCATCCCGGGAAGAACATTTTCAACTTTGCCTTTGTAAACATTGCCAACCATCCGATGTTTATCCTGTTTTTCAATATAAACTTCAACCAATTGGCTATCTTCCTGAATCGCAATACGGGTTTCACCCATACTCTCATTTATAAAGATTTCCTTCTTCATATTTGTACCTATATGTTACACGACTCCCGTCTGTTTATAGCAAAATTAACTCAAGGCGTTTCCTTGAATCTACCGACGAGGTCGTCTGTTATTTTTTCTTTTATTGGGACTTAAGAAGGAAGGAAAATTTTGGCCCTGAAAAGGGTGATAAAAATCGTGTCAATTGCGTCAGAAAAAAATGATTAAAATTTGGAATCCTTCGTGTCCCGACTTGGGCGAAAATACAGGATTTCTCCTATTCTATCCAAGAATATAAACCATTACTTTGTATTAAGTTTAACGCACCATGAAACATATATTAGTACTTTTTACCCTATCAACTTTAATGAGTTTACCGGAACCAGAGCAAATTGGTATTTGCACGAATGCTACAGGTGAAGTGTACCGATCAGGAAAAATTCGTTCAGGAAAAATTCGAAAAGGTGAATCAATTTATAATGGTGATAAAATATCTACGGACAAGAATGCCTTCCTTTCTTTTCTAAATATTCAAGATAAAAGTGTAATAAGTTTGTATGGAAATTCAGTAATTAAAATATTCGGCTCTTCTAAAAAGGATTCTATCAAAACGGAGATCAATATTTTTGGAGGACGGGTGAGCGCTGAATTAAGAAAAACAAGAAATAGGGAATTTGTTGTTAACACACCTTCAAGTGTTGCTGTGGTGAAAGGAACAACCTTTTTAGCAGGACACCGAACCATGAATGACCATGGTCCACATTATCAAGGTGTTTCAGATTGCGTTTTTTCCGTATTAACTGGGAAATTGGATGTACGAAATACAAAATCAGGAAAAACTATAATGGTAGAAGAAGGAAAGACTGTAATCTCAACATCGAATGGAGAATTTCTCATCTTTGAAACAACAGATGAATTCACACAATATTTTAAGGAGCCAAAGTAATCCATGAGTGAAAAAGGACATATCATTGCCATTGGCGGTGGTGGGTTTGGCAGAAATCCGAATCATAGGAAAATTGAGAAATATATTTTAGAGCTTACGGGAAAGGAAAAACCCAATGTAGTATTTTTCCCAACAGCCAGTGCAGAAAACCAAGACTATATTATCAAGTTTTATAAATGTTTTACAAAAATGAATTGTGAGCCAAGTCATGTTACATTTTTCCAGAGGACACCTAGGTTAGATAATATTATTAATAAAGCGGATGTAATCTATGTTGGTGGTGGAAATACCAAAAGTATGTTAGCAGTCTGGCAGGAATGGAAATTGGATAAACTTTTGCTCAAAGCTTATAACAAAGGTAAAATTTTATGTGGCGTAAGTGCTGGTGCAATCTGTTGGTTCGAGCAAGGTATCACTGATTCCTGGGCCAGTAATCTCAATGTGATGGATTGCCTTGGCTTCCTTCCGGAAATGGCCTGTCCTCATTATCAGGAAGAAAAGGATCGTAAGCCAGATGTTCATAAAATGTTAAAACAGGGGAAATGTGGTCCGGGCTGGGCCATTGATGGTGGCGCTGCCATCCATTTTAAAAATGGGAAATATTACAAATCGATTCAGTTTTATTCTGATTCTTATGTCCATTATGTTTCGATTAAAAATGGTGTAGTGAACGAAGATAAAAAAGAAATGTACCTGATATAATGAATGAAGTAGATCACTCTCAGTTTTGGGAGGACATATATTTAGAAAATGATACAGGTTGGGATTTAAAAGGTGTTACACCTGTTTTTAATTCTATTTCAAATGAGTTAATTAAAGGGAAAGTTTGTATTGTTGGCTGTGGTAGAGGATATGATGCCATCATGTTTGCCAAAAAAGGATTTGATGTTACAGCTGTTGATTTTGCGCCAACACCAATTTCCGAATTAAATAAATTAGCAATTGAAAAATCGGTAACTATCACCACAGTTCAAGATGATATTTTTTCTTTGGTAGGAAAATATCCTGACACTTTTGATTATGTGATAGAGCAAACCTGTTTTTGTGCTATCCATCCCAATCGCAGAAAAGAATATGAAATAATAGTAAGAACAATTTTAAAACCAGGTGGGAAACTCGTTGGACTTTGGTTTCCTTTGGATAAAAGTCAGGATGAGGGTGGGCCACCCTGGGGAACAACGATTGATGAAGTTAAATCCACATTTAATTCAGGTTGGAAAATTGAAAAAGAAGAATTCCCGTTACAATCTGTTGAGCCTAGAAAAAAAAGGGAAAAATTGATCATTTTTAAAAAGAGTGCCAATCAATGATAACTAAATTCATTTGCAATTTTTAACAGACCTTCATCAAAACAACACCAGAGACTGGTACCATGCCAATAAAGATCGTTACAAAGACGCAATTGGGAATTTTGAAGACCTAGTGGCTATATTGCTTCATACCATCATCGGATTTGATGAATCTATTATGGGTGTAGAACCTAAGGATTGTCTTTTTCGTATCTATCGGGATATTCGTTTTTCAAAGGACAAAACTCCATATAAAACATGGTTTGGTGCAGCGTTGAAGCAGGGTGGGCGAAGACAAGCCGGTTCGGGGTATTATATTCATATTTCTCCCCGGCAGGTTTATCTCGCTGGAGGAATTTGGCATCCAGATAAGGAAATACTTAGCATGATTCGGGATCATATCGTAGCCTGGCCAAAAAAATTTGAAAATATTGTTCTTGATAAAACATTTTTAAATGAATTTGATGGATTAAGTGGTGATCAATTAAAAACAGCACCCCGAGGTTTTCCAAAAGATCATCCCCAGATTCAATGGCTTCGACATAAAGACCATATTGTTTCTGTCCAAATTGATCCGGATGAAATTTCATCGGAAAATTTTATTAACAAAGCCGGGGATATTTATGAGAAAATGCTTCCCTTGAACCAATTTATAACGGAGGCAATTTCATGAATAATTGGCTTTTAAAATGTGAACCGGACCACGACTATAGTTATCAGGACTTGGAAAATGATGGACAAACTTATTGGGATGGTGTCACCAATAACTGGGCTTTAAAGTTCATTCGTGAGGTGAAAAAAGGTGATAAAGCATTTATTTATCATACAGGGAAAGAACGGTGCGTAACTGGTGTTGCAAACATTATATCGGACTCGTATCCTGACCCCAATGCAGATAATGAAAAACTTGTGGTATTTGACTTAACGCCGGATTATGCCATCGCAAATCCTGTACCCTTAAAACAGATTAAAGAAGATGGACGTTTTGATGAATTTCACTTGGTGAAATTCGGTCGTTTGTCCGTTATGCCGGTATCAAAAGAGTATTGGGATATGATCCTGGACATGGGAAAATAAAATATCTCTTCTTTGGTACATTAATACTCTAACTCTGAAATACTTTCATTTCTAAATTTCGCACTATGAATTCTGACTTATTACTAGCAAAAGATGCCGCCATTGAAGCGGGCGGACTTATTCTTAATTATTACAAAGCAGAATATGAGATCAAAGATAAAGGGTATCATAATCCAGTCACCACGGCAGATCATGCGGCGGACTCATATTTGAAAAAAGTTTTAAAGGATGCACGCCCGGAATATGGTTGGCTTTCGGAAGAAACAGTTGATTCACCTGAAAGGCTCACGAAAAATCGTGTTTGGGTTGTTGATCCCTTGGATGGAACAAAGGAATTTATAGAAGGAGTTCCCAATTTTGTAGTTAGTGTTGGATTGGTTGAAAATGGAATACCCATTGTGGGTGTCCTTTACAATCCGGTCACAAAAGAAACGTTCACAGCTGCCAAAGGGGAAGGCGCCCATTTAAATTGCGAATCGATTCAATGTATGACAAAAGAGGACATTGGTGAAATGGTCATATTAAATAGTCGTTCCGAGACAAGACGTGGACTATGGGAGCCCTTCAATGGCGTCTTTGGCGAATTGCGTGCCATTGGTTCAGTAGCATATAAATTAGGACTTACGGCAGCAGGTCATGCGGATATTTTTGCATCCCTTCGCCCAAAAAATGAATGGGATATTTGTGCCGGGAATTGCATTATTAATGAAACAGGGGGAAAATTAATTGATCTTAAAGGGAATCCACGGAAATACAATCAAGCAAACACATTAATAGAACCGGGGTTAATCGCAGGAGATGTGGATGCGGTGGATAAAACGTTCCAGGTATTAAACAGTATTTAGGTAATAATGCATTTAGTTTCAAAAGATATAGAAAAATACTGCAAAGATTATTCTTTGGATGATACAGATCTTTTAAAGGAATTATCTAAAACAACTTGGGAAACCGAAGATAAACCCCAAATGCTTTGCGGTTCGTTGGTAGGCGGACTTTTACAAATGTTGATAAAAATTTCCGACGCAAAACGAGTTTTAGAAATTGGGATGTTCACGGGATATTCCACATTAAAAATGGCGGAAGCTTTACCGGCTGATGGAGAGATCTATTCTTGCGAATTGATGGAAAAACATATTGTTACAGCCAAGAGTTGGTTCGAAAAATCAGATGTGAATTATAAGATTTCAATTCACAAGGGTGAAGCAGATAAATCTTTGGAAGAATTCAGAGCAGGCTCTTTCGATATGATGTTTGTAGACGCAGATAAAACAGGGTATCCAGAATATTATCGAAAAGGAACCATGTTATTGAAAAAAGGTGGGATAGCTATTTTTGATAATATGCTTTGGAGCGGTTCCGTGTTAAACCCGGAAGATGATGACGCCAAGGCACTTAGGGAAACTGCTGAACTCATAAAAAATGATGGTAGATTAGAACAATTACTTTTGCCTGTCAGAGATGGTTTAATGATCTATCGAAAAATAATTTAGAGCTATAATAATGACCCAAATACCAGAAAATGCAATTAAATGTTTAGATAAAGGTTTTGTCCGTCTCGTGGATTCCATGGGTGGTGATGATGCCATCGTTCAGGCTGCCCGTGTGAGTTACGGGCAAGGAACCAGTAAAGTTTCTCAAGATCGCGGGCTTATTCGTTATCTAATGCGTCATCGCCATACTACACCTTTTGAAATGGTGGAATTCAAATTCCATTGCAAAATGCCAATCTTTGTGGCTCGGCAATGGGTTCGTCATCGGACAGCCAATATAAATGAATATTCACTCCGGTATTCCGAAGCACGGGACGAATTTTATATGCCAGACCCGGAGCATATTCAATTCCAAAGTGCACTGAATAAACAGGGACGGATGGGGGAAGTCCCGATAGAATTAAAACAAAAAGTATTGGATTCATTCAAAGAAATTTCTGAACGAAGTTTTGCTATTTATTCAGAATTAAATGAAGCAGGTGTCGCCCGTGAATTGGCACGATCTATACTGCCAGTGAATCTTTATACAGAATGGTATTGGAAAAATGACCTTCACAACCTTCTTCATTTCGTTGGATTACGATCGGATAGTCACGCTCAATATGAGATACGAGTTTTTTCTGATGCAATGGCGGAATCTGTAAAAGCAGTTGCGCCTTTTGCTTGGGAAGCTTATCAGGATTATGTCGTGAATGGGATGCGTTTTTCACGGATTGAACAAAGTTTATTGGAAAAGAATCTTCCCCATCGTGTGATTGAAGATATTGGAGAAGACATCGCCTATCAATTGACAGCAACCCTACACGCAGCCAAACCACGTGAAGAAGCTGAGCTCTATTCGCTATACCAAAAACAAGGTGGTTCAGATTCCGAATTAGATTTTAAATTAAAATGGGATTCAAGGGAGATTGAGATAGGAAACATTCGGGAACTCCGGGAATTCAAAGAAAAGCTCATGAGTTTAAAAAACTAACTACTGAGACGCGAATCACGCTGAGCTATAATGTCCAGTATTTTACCTAGTAAACTCTGTGGCTAATTCCAACGAGGGTCACCGCCAGCGACTCCGTGAAAAATTCCTTAAAAGTGGGCTAGACGGCTTCCACGATTACGAAATTATTGAACTTCTACTCACCTTGGGTACACCCCGCACAGATTGTAAACAACAAGCCAAAGATGCTCTGAAGAAATTTGGTTCTCTTAAAGCGGTTTTAGAAGCTGAGCCCACTGGATTAAAAGAAATTAAGGGTATTGGTGATAAAAACGTATTAGGATTGAAGATTGCCCAAGCCGTATCGAGAAGGTATCTAGCTGACCGAGTATTGGATAAAGATTTTGTGCGATCAGCAGATGAAGTATTGGACTATCTCAAACATAATCTCCGGGATAAAAACAGAGAAGTTTTTCTCGTTATTTACCTTAATGGACGGAACCAGATTCTGAAAATGGAAGAACTGTTTGAAGGCACTTTATCCACATCAGCAGTTTATCCGCGGGAGGTCGTAAAGCGAGCACTTGTGAATGATGCGGCTGCTTTAGTCTTTGTTCATAACCATCCCAGTGGAAACCCTAACCCCAGCCAGGATGATCTTACCATCACTAAAAAGCTAAAAAAAGCTGCTCAAGCCATTGATGTGTCTGTTCATGATCATTTGATCATTGCTGGAAATGATGTGTATTCCTTTGCAGACCATGGTTTGATTTGAATGATTTATACCATCAAAGTACGAATGGTGTGAATAATGGTTTTTTCCCTTGAATTCGTGGCGAAATAAATGAGTATTTTTAACAGAGAAGAAATAATTGATCAGAATTTTTTAGATCATGTAAGATTAGGACATTTTCCTTCAGCACGAACCAATATACATTTATCTCAAACCAATATTCGTTCTTCAGAACTGATTTCTCTATTTGAGTCCCAGATTATGAGTCGACACATGGATCTGAAAGCGCGTATTTTAAAAAATGAAGGAAAGTGCTTTTATACCATTGGGAGCTCGGGGCATGAAGGAAATGCAGTTTTTGGAAAAGTTTTCCCTTACACGGACATGGCTTTTCTTCATTATCGTAGTGGCCCATTTTTTATTCAGCGATCCAAACAATTACCTGAATCTACTCCCATTTATGATATAGCCCTTTCTTTCATGGCATCTTCCGATGACCCCATTAGCGGTGGCCGGCATAAAGTGATTGGGAGTAAAAAGCTCAATATACCGCCACAAACCAGCACGATTGCCAGTCATTTGCCTAAAGCTGTGGGAACTGCTTTTTCTATTGATCGGGCTAAAGATTTGGACATTTCAGAAAGAAAATTGAAAGCTGAAAGTATTATATTATGCAGTTTTGGAGATGCCAGTGCGAACCATGCAACAGCACTAAGTGCGTTTAATACAGCTAGTTGGGTCAGCAATTCTGGGGGCCATGTCCCCATTATTTTTATTTGTGAAGATAATGGAACTGGAATTTCTGTGCCGACAAATGAACATTGGATTGAGCAAAATTTTTCTAATCGCCTTGGATTGCAGTATGTGAAAACAGATGGACTTCATCTCATTGATCTTATGATTAAATCTCGACAAGTTGAGCACGATTGCAGGATAAATCGGTCGCCCATTTTTCTTCATATGAAAACGGTGAGACTCATGGGGCATGCCGGTTCAGATGTTGAGGTTGGATATCTTCCCTTGGCAGAAATTGAAGCCACAGAATTCAATGACCCATTACTCCACTCATCACGAATTTTAATTGAGAACAATTGTTTATCATCCGAAGAAATAGTGCGTCTATATGAATCGATTCGACAGCAAGTGAACCACGTTTTTGATGCTACGACCCTTCGGCCTAAACTTGAATCAGCTGAAGACGTAATTGAATCCATTATTGCAAATCAATCGTCAAGAAAAATACCGAAGCAGCCTTCAGTGAAAACTCGAAAGGATCTGTTCGGAAAAGAATTTAATCGGATGGATCAATCCCATCATATGGCGAAATTGATTAACTACACCTTATCAGATTTATTGCTTCGCTACGAAAACACATTAATCTTTGGGGAAGATGTGGCACAAAAAGGCGGCGTATATCATGTGACAGCTGATCTTTATAAGCAATTTGGTGTGCGACGTGTATTTAACAGCCCATTAGATGAAACTTCTATCATTGGATTTGGGATAGGGTTTGGTCAAAATGGTTTCATTCCAATTCCTGAAATTCAATTTTTGGCCTACTTTCATAATGCGGAAGATCAATTGCGTGGAGAAGCGGCTACATTACCTTTTTTCTCTAAAGGTCAATTTACGAATCCAATGGTTTTACGTGTTCCGGGCTTGGCGTATCAAAAAGGATTTGGTGGGCATTTTCATAATGATAATTCATTAACCGTTTTTAGAGACATTCCAGGTTTAATTCTTGCAGTGCCGTCTAATGGTGCAGATGCATCAAGAATGCTTCGAACTGCCGTTCGAGAAGCTTATGAGAATGGCAGAGTCGTTGTTTTCGTAGAGCCAATTGCACTTTATATGGCGAAGGATCTTTATGAACCAAAAGATGGTAAATGGGTTTTCCAATACCCCGATTTAGATGAAGAAATTCCATTAGGGGAGTTTTCAGAATATGGGAATGGAAAAACGCTCACAATTATCACATACGGGAATGGTTTGTACTTGTCACTTCAGGCTAAAAAAGAGATTGAGAAAAAACTGAAGAAAAAAATTAAAGTCATTGATCTCCGCTGGCTGTCTGATATCAATATTCAAATATTATTGAATGCCATTGGTACGTGTGAAAATGTACTTATTGTGGATGAATGTCGTCGAACGGGGTGTCACGGTGAAGGACTTATTTCAAACTTATTGTCTGCAAGTAATAAGCATTTGAATATTAGACTTCATGCAGCGGAAGATAGTTTTATTTCAATTGGTATTGCTGCGACTGCTACACTTCCAAGTAAATCATCCATCATTAAACACGGGTTGGAATTAGTGAATGACTAAAGAACGCATTGTGATAATCTGTCCAGGACGAGGGACATATACGCGAGATACATCGGGTTATTTGGCCACTTTTGGTGCATCGGCAAAAAACCAGATTGCTAATATGGATGATCAGCGAAAATTGGTTGGAAATTCCACGTTAACAGAATTGGATTCGAAGCCATTTAGAGCCAAAATTCACATGTCGGGAGAACATGCGTCGCCACTCATTTACGCTTGTAGTTTATCTGACTTTCTTTCCATTGACCAAGAAAAATATGAGATTGTTGCTATCACAGGAAATTCCATGGGGTGGTATAGTGCCTTGGCATTAAGTGGAGCTTTGACCTATGAAAATACCTATTCCTTAATTAGTACTATGGGATCTATGATGAAAGAAGGCACTATCGGTGGACAAATTATATATTCAGTTGTGGATGAAAATTGGCACGTTGATGAGTCTAAAAAAGAAGAAGTATTAACCGAGATTAAAAATGTAAGTGCCCATGTGTCCATTTATCTTGGTGGATATTTGGTTATTGGTGGCGAGCAATCAGCATTAGATATCTTATTAAAGAAATTACCGGCAAAAGATAATTATCCATTTCAATTGCCTTATCATGCTGCTTTTCATACACCTTTATTGGATTCTATCTCGAAAAAAGCATGCGAATTATTACCCCAATCTATTTTTCAAAAACCATCTGTGTCTTTGGTGGATGGGCGAGGACATATTTGGTCGCCATATAGCACAGAGACTGTAGATTTGTATAACTATACATTAGGACATCAAGTGACAAATGTTTACGATTTCTTTACTGCAATTACGGTTGCTATAAAGGAATTTTGTCCGGATAAATTAGTTTTGCTTGGTCCTGGTAATACCTTGGGTGGCTCTATTGGACAAATCATGATTGAAAACAACTGGTTGGATATGGATTCAAAATCAGCATTTTCATCCCTACAAAAAGAAAATCCCTATCTTATTTCCATGGGTATGGAAGAGCAGCGGAAATTGGTATGTTAATCAGTAAAAAAATCGAAATTTTAGATTCAACTCTCAGAGAAGGTGAACAAACGCCGGGTGTTTCCTTTACATTAGACCAAAAATTAGCGTTGGCAAAACGCCTGGATGCATTCGGTGTGGATTTCATCGAACTAGGTCATCCAGCCGTATCTCCTGATGTATACGAAGCGGTTGTAGCTTTGAATGATTTGGATCTGAAAGCGAAGAAAATGGCTCACGGTCGAGCGTCCAAATCAGATATCAATGATGTTGCAGCCATTGGTGTTGGTTGGATGGGAATCTTTTTTGGAACATCTCCATTGAGTTTGAAACACAAATTCAATGTAACAAAATCTGAAGCCTTAGATCGAATTGAAACTGCGGTGAAATATGGAAAAGATAAAGGGCTCAAACTTCGATTTACGGCTGAAGACGCAAGCCGAACCGATTTAGAATTTCTTATTCAAGTAGGACAATTGGTTCAAAAAGAAGGTATAGACAGATTCAGTTTGGCTGATACTGTTGGTTGTTTAACACCAACAAAAATGAAAGGATTAGTTAGCCGAATGGTTTCAGAGTTGGATATTCCCATACATATTCACTGCCATAATGATTTTGGTATGGCTACGGCCAATGCACTTTCAGCCCTAGAAGCTGGTGCACAATGCGTAGATGTGGCAATCAATGGATTAGGAGAGCGTTGCGGGCTGCCGCCATTGGCAGAAGTTGTGATTGCTTTAACCAACATTTATAAAGTAAACGGGAATTGGAATCTGGGATTGATTCCAGAATTATCTGAATTGGTTAAGGCATTTTCTAAATTGGATTCAAATGCCAACCAACCCATTGTAGGGAAAAATGCATTCACCCATAAAGCAGGACTTCATGTTAAAGCAGTCATTAAGGAACCAAGATCGTATGAAGCAATTTCGCCAGAATCGGTTCAACGAAAACGTCATTTTGTGATTGATAAATACACGGGAAATTCTGCACTTAATAATAAATTAATTCATTTAGGAATAAGCGTAACACCTAAAGAATTAGATACAATTTTAATCGAAATAAAATCTCATCCCGAAAAATTGAACTGGGATGATAAAGACCTCATTTCTCTTACTAATTCAATGGGAATAAAATCGTAATTTCAATTTCAAATTTTATGGGAATTTTATGAAAAAATTAGGACCTGATTTTTACAATATAACTGACCTGCTCACGGAAGAAGAACTTCTGATTCAGCAAACGGCGTATGATTTTGTACAAACAGAATTTATGCCGGTAATAAATGATCATTATGAAAATTCAACATTTCCCATGGAACTCGTACCCAAATTAGGTGAATTAGGGTTTATGGGGTCTGCCTTACCGGAATCATCCGGTGGTGCTGGCGTCAGTAATGTGGCCTATGGGCTCATTCTTCATGAACTGGAACGGGGCGATTCGGGCCTGCGATCTTTTGCAAGCGTCCAGGGGGCTTTGGTCATGTATCCCATTCATGCCTACGGTTCAGATGAACAAAAAGCCAAATGGCTCCCAGAACTGGGTGCAGGAACGAAGATCGGCAGTTTCGGACTAACAGAACCTAACTTTGGTTCTAATCCCGGCGGTATGGCGACACGATGTAAACGAGATGGTGACGACGGATGGATCATTAATGGCAATAAAATGTGGATCACCAATGGATCTTTGGCAGATGTATCTGTTGTGTGGGCTCGGGATGAAGATGGCCTTGTTCGTGGATTCTTATTAGAAAAGGGAATGGAAGGATTCACAACCAGTGATATTCATGGAAAATTGAGTCTCCGCGCTTCCATTACATCTGAACTTTCAATGGCGAATGTAAGGGTGCCTGATTCTGCGCGGCTCCCTAATATTGAAGGATTAAAAGGGCCGCTGAGTTGTTTGACACAAGCGCGGTACGGCATAGCCTGGGGAATGGTTGGTTGTGCGACAGATTGCTACAATATAGCTTTAGAATATTCCAAAGAGCGAAAACAATTCTCCAAGCCTATTGGCGGATATCAATTAACTCAAGCTAAGTTGGCAGAAATGGTTACACGGATTACAGAAGCGCAATTATTGGTGTATCGATTGGGAAGATTAAAAGATGAAGGGAAGATGACCTTTCAACAGGTGTCTATGGCTAAACGAAATAATTGTGAATTAGCTAGAGATGTTGCCAGAATATCCCGAGGAATATTAGGTGCAAACGGCATTACAGAAGATTATTCACCTATGCGTCATATGGCGAATATTGAATCAGTTTATACCTACGAAGGTACCCACGAAATGCATACATTGATCCTCGGGCAAGATGTGACTGGGCTGGCTGCATACGACTCTTAAAATCTCTGATACATAAATACAAAAAATAAAAAATGTTTTTTTTTGTTGCCTTAGGAGTGTTGTGGTTAATTCATGGTTATGTTGCCTGGCGCACTATACCCATAGTGGGGCTTTCTTTTCCTTATACTATATTAGTTTACATTACGGTATTTATTTTTAGCCTGTTACCCGTGGTGCCCATTGTCCTCCGAATGAATGGAACTGAATCAAAAATTATGGACAAATTTTCTTTTTTGGGCTATACGAGTCTAGGCTTTTTCACATTATCTTTTATTTTTTTATTTACAAAGGATTTTTTAATTCAGTTTCTATCAATTATTAGTAATCTAGTTGATACTGAGCAGCCAATTGATAATTCAAAAAGAGACTTTATTAAAAAATCTATCACTCTGGGTATAATTGGTATATCGGGTACGGCCACTGGTCTTGGATTTTACAATTCCAGGAAAGGTCCATCAGTTATTAAGCATGATATATTTTTGGAATCCCTTCCAGAAAGTTTTAATAATTTTACAATTGCTCAAATTTCTGATCTTCATATAGGACCAACAATTAAAAGGCCTTATGTAGAAAATGTATTAGATAAAATATCAATTCATAATCCCGATTTAATTGCTGTAACTGGTGATCTTGTAGATGGCTCAGTTCAATACCTTCGTTCTGATTTGGCTCCCTTAAAAGACATGATTGCACCTTTTGGAACATATTTTGTTACTGGGAATCATGAATACTACTCAGGTGTGGATTTATGGTTAGATGAAACAGATAGGCTTGGTATGATAAATTTAATTAATTCAAATGAATTAATTTCAAGATCGGATGACCAGATCGCAATTGCTGGTATAACTGATCTTACAGCGCATCAAATTAAACCTGCCCATAAATCTGATCCAGGGCTTGCCCTTCGTTCGGTGCCTGATGACATAACAAAAATTGTATTGGCTCATCAACCTAACAGCATCCATTCGGTACATGAAATCGGGGCAGACCTGCAACTATCTGGGCATACCCACGGTGGACAATTTTGGCCATTCACATATTTAACAAAACTTGCAAATCCATACATCGCTGGATTCTACGATCATTATGGTACTCAAATTTATGTGAACCGAGGAACAGGCTATTGGGGGCCACCATTACGAATCGGTGTCCCTGCAGAAATCACTCTGATTCGTTTAAAGAAAAAAGATGTTTTATAGATATAAAACATCTTTTTATATGTTTATAATTAAATGAGAAGAGATACTCTTTTATTCATTTAGTTTTTCATTATGATGAAGCATAAAACGCAATGATTGTCAATATAATAAACATGACAACCGGTGGAACAGCTACTTCATCACTGAATCCTCTGAACTTCATTGAAATAATTGCCGCCATAATGACAATGAATCCGGTTCCCATGGCAACTAAAAGTGCGCTGGCTTGGTCAACCGGAAAATCTTTACAATAAAGAGCAATTATTCCAACTGCAATCGAAATACCTCCAATTGCAACGCGTAACGCAGCCGTCGGATTTTCTGCTTCCGGGGCCAGGTCTCCCATAATTTTTTGATTTACAACTTTTGGAATTGTATTAAAAATAATTCCCACTAATGTCAGTACAATACCGATGATAGTTAATGCTAAACTTGTTTCCATGATAATCTCTTCTAGTTTGGTTATCCCTACATAGGAATATAGGGAATCACAATATGCTAAATGTTAGAAGTGATTAGATTTGTGATGAAATGTGCTTGTCTACGATTCGCAATTAATTTTTTCGTAAAGACATTGCCAAACTGTGTTTCTTCGATTTTTTCTTTATAAATTTCATCCTTGAACAAATAGGGATTATAATTTGATGAAACGCAGAGATTTTTTAAAGACGGGCGCAATTGGGATTACAGCACCTTCTGCCATTTTTGGAGATTCAAATATTATTGCAAATAAAAATAATCCAATCATTCTTTCCACATATAACCATGGCTTGCCAGCGAATGATGCTGCGTGGGAAACTTTAGTGAATGGTGGGAATGCCATGGATGCAGCAGAAGCGGGTGCACGTGTTACCGAAGCTGACCCAACCATTACGTCTGTAGGTTTTGGCGGGCTGCCTGATGAGCAGGGTAATGTTACTTTGGATGCATGTGTTATGGATTCCAGTGGGAATGCCGGTTCCGTGGCATTTTTACAAAATATCAAACATCCTGTTTCTGTGGCTCGAAAAGTGATGGAAGATACCAAGCATGTAATGTTGGTTGGGGAAGGGGCGCGGCAGTTCGCAGTATCTCTGGGATTCGAAGAAATGGATCTTCTCACGGTTGAATCTCGGCAGGCTTGGGAAGAATGGGAAAAGAACCGCCGGGAAATGACACCTCATGAGACCCACGACACAATCTCTGTTTTAGTGCAGGATAAGAATGGTGATTTTGCCGGTGCATGCACAACCAGCGGTTGGGCTTATAAATTACATGGTAGGGTGGGAGATAGCCCCATTATTGGTGCAGGACTTTTTGTGGATAATGAGATCGGCTGTGCCGCTGCCACAGGGCTAGGAGAAGAAGTGATTAAAACCACAGGCAGTTTTCTTGTGGTGGAACTGATGAGACAAGGATATGACCCCACAGTGGCTTGCGAAGAAGCGCTAAATCGTATTATTAAAGCTCATAATGGAACGCCGGATTTTCAAATTGGGTATATCGCAATACGGAAGGATGGACAGATTGGTTCCGCCTGTCTTAAATGGTCATTTGAATATGCTTTAGCTCGGGGCGGGGTGAATAAACTGCATAAAATTAATGGGATGATTTAAGATAGAACTATTTCTCCATTTTGTTCTAATGTGGTGCGCTGTAAAGGCAGTAGAATTTAAGTATTCTCAATAATTCTATTGATTTTACAGCGCTGTTCTTCGCCGTCCGCTTTGCGGACAAGAAGAGCAGCGCCCAGCGGTCTAGTATAAGCGGTCGTTTTAATGCCACTTATACCTTGTTAGCGAAAGGTTTCTGTGCTTCCACAATAAAATCATTCTTGAAACCGTATCTTTGAAAATCTTTTTTTGAAAACTGCTCCCCATATTTAAGCATTTTTACTCTAAAACCTATTTTTTCTAATTTATTTTTAATATCTAAACCATACCATCTTACGTGATCCCATTGTCCAAAATGCTTTTTTCTATCTCTAGGTGTAACAATTGTTGGATCTTCATAAGTTTTATCCAGCTTCTCATTTATTGGAACAGTAATCACCGCAACTCCTCCTTCTTTCAATACTCGGAAAATTTCGGACATTGCTTTTCTATCATTAGGTATATGCTCTAGCACATGGTTAGAGAGAAAATAATCAAAACTACAATCATCAAATTCTAGATTAGTTAAATCAATATTTAGAATTCCTTTTTGATTTGAGTATCCTGCGGCCATTTTGTCACCAGGCACGTAATCTATATTTTTTAGTTTACTAAGTACCTCAAAGTATGAAAGTTCAGGAGCCGTATGGAGTATTCTTATTTCATTTTCTAGAATTTTTATTTTATTCTCCAAATAATGCCATACTAACCTTTGTCTTCCTCTTGCACCATTTGATGGAGTTATTAAATCATTTCCAATGTTCACAAATTTTTTGAACTCTTTTTTCGCTATTGGACAATACACTTTTTTCTCCGAGGAATTAATCATGGCTGATTGTAATAGATAATGGCATTTCCAATTGAGTTTTCTGAAGAAAACCCTGATATTCTGGGGAATTACTCTTTTTCCAATATTAACAATTGATTGTTTCATCATAGTTTTATTTTCGCTAACGACCCGGCTATGCGTAGTGCGGGGTTTGAAAGCTGAAAGTTTCAAATCTGCACGAAGCCAAGAGTTTATATTTGGTTTTTAATTTATTCATTCTAAAAAGCCAAATCAACGATGTGGCGGTGTTTGTAAATAGCGCTGACCTTTCGTAAACCTCAGAACGCCCTATTTGCTATATACAGTGTTGTGTGTAGTTTATTATTATACATACTGCTCAACTATTTATTCTCCAAGGTGGATTTAATCTGTTTTCTCCACCATAAAATAATATCAGTTGATTTCCGTCAACATCTTTTCATTGTGTTTCTTTCCACAACCAATTTTGGTCAGTTGGTTCTTGTTCAAACTTAATTCCGTTTTCTTTTAAATTTTCAACTTGTTCGCCTAGATTTTCACATTCAAAGTAAACATATATTCCATCTCCTTTTGGCAATATCTCCGTTTGATGAATTGAAAAAGTTGAGTTTCCATTAAGGCATTCAAATCGTGCGTAATAAGGAAGAGATTTCACAATCAATTTTAGCCCTAATTTTTCATAAATGGGGATTGATTTTACAGCGCTGTTCTTCGCCGTCCGCTTTGCGGACAAGAAGGGCAGCGCCCGGCGCACCACATTCATTCGCAAGAAGCGAAGCGGATTGCGGCTGAATGTCTTGCTAAACACAATTATTGTGTTTAGCAAGACATTCATTAATATTATACTGCTTGAATTCAACTCTTAAGTGCAACTCGATGACGAGTTTTGGAAGATGCGGAGCTGCTGTAGGCTTCGTACTTTACCCAGTCTTTACTTAGATTATTTTTCATCTGATCACTTTTTTTTATTAATAACTCACAACGGTATCGGCTATGAGTAGTTGCGTGGTTTAGCACGAACTTTTGCAAGTACACACCCAACTGAAAATCCTCGCGGATTTTCAGAAGTAGGCGAGAACAAGCAATTACTTATAGCCATTGTTGTGCAACGTATTTTATTAATTCGGTTTATTTTTCCTTTTCGCCATTTGTTTCCTTAAAAATCTCAACCAAAAGTTCCATTTGGACAATTTTTTATTTTCAAGGAAGTCATTTTCAAGTTTATCTAATCCATCTTCGATTAAAGCATTGTGTAAAGAACGAATCCCGAAAATCCATATTAATGTTCCTTTCCCAACAGTATTCATATCAAGCGTATGTTTTATTTCGGTTTTTTCTTTCGAGAGTTCATTTATCTCGAACTTATGAATTCCATTAAACCCATTGGGTTTTAAGAATCTGAATTGAATTATTTCATTCGGATTATATTCTTCTACTAAATATCTTATTGGTCCGTGTCCGCCTTTTGCTCCAATTTTGATTCCATCTTTAAATTTCATTTGTGGCCATTTTTCTTTTGGCCAAATTTTATCATTTTCAGTTGCCAGTGTTTTTAATATTTCCGACACTTCATTTTTCGGCTGATTTATTATTCGCTTATGGACATTGAGTACTTTCATTTTATTTTCAGGGTATTGCTCGGATATGTTGCACAACGTCTTGCTAAACACAATTATTGCGTTTAGCGGGTTTACTCTTTAATATAATATTGTGTTTTAACCGCATTGTTATGTTAAAAGCCGACTTATTAAATACCGCCAAACAAAAACTTATCATTCGTAATTATAGCGATCGTACCGTTGGTTCATATTTGTCGGCTATAAATCATTTTTCAAAATGGCTTATCAGTGAAAAAATTACAAAAGTGACAGATAGAATTGTGGAAAATTATTTATATGATTTAAAAAGAAATAAAAAGCGATCTATTTCATCCATGAAGCAAACGGTTGCAGCTTTAAAATTTATTTTCTCTGATATATTAAAAAGAGAAATTCCACCGGCTTTAAATATTCGATTTCGAAAAGAAGAAAAAATACCAGTTGTTCTTTCAGAATCAGAAGTTGCTCAAATTTTAAATTCTGTAACCAATTTAAAACATAAAGCTATTTTAATGACAATATATTCATCCGGAATACGATTAAATGAACTTCTCTCACTTCAGGTTTGGGATATTGATTTTGATCGAAACCTGATTATTGTAAAAATGGGGAAAAGGAAAAAAGATCGTTATTCTGTATTCTCCACTTCGTTAAAAGGAGTATTAAAAAAATATTTGAAAATATATTACCCAAAACACTATTTATTTGAAGGACAAAAGGGAGGAAGGTATAGTGCCAGTTCAGTTCAATCCATCATGAAAAAAGCTGTCAAAAATACTGGCATCAAAAAACACGCAACAGTCCATACATTACGTCATAGCTTTGCCACCCATTTATTAGAAAATGGAACAGATATTCGGTTCATTCAAGAATTATTAGGGCATAAACGATTGGAAACAACTCAGATTTATACTCATATTTCTAAAATTTCATTTGAAAGAATAAAAAGTCCTTTAGACAGATTTAAAATTAATGACTAATTCTATGTTTGAAACCATCACCAATTATTTCATCCCCAACACAAAAGAATCGGCAAAGATGTATCGTACTAAAATTGGAGTTTTTCAAGGATGGATTTCCGTTTTAGTAAACAGCATTTTATTTATTCTTAAATTAGTAATTGGTGTTATGGTAGGGGCCGTTAGTGTAATCGCCGATGCTGTCCATACATTATCTGATGTTGTTTCATCGATTGTTGTGATTTTGGGGTTCAAACAAGCGGAGAAGCCTGCTGACGTTGAGCATCCTTATGGTCATGGCCGTGCAGAATACATAGCAACATTGATTATTGCGATTCTGTTATGTGTCGCTGGTATCGAATTCATTGAAGCATCCATTGATAGAATTAAAAATCCTGAACAAGTGGTAGCTGAATGGTGGATGATACTTACCCTTATGGTGACCATTATTTTGAAAGAAATCACAGCAAGATATGCGGAATTTCTCTCAATAAAGATTGCATCAGGCACACTACATGCAGACGCGTGGCATCATCGCACAGATGCACTTTCAAGTTTGTTAGTTGTAGGTGCATTAATTGCCGGGAAATATGGATACCCATCTTCGGACGGTTGGGCAGGATTAGGCGTGGCATTGTTTTTGATATATACCGGGTTTGAAATAGCGAAAGATGCAGTGGATGACCTCATTGGTAAACCTCCGACATCTGAAGAAGTAGAAGTCATACGCCAGATCGTCATGAATGTAGATGGCGTTTTAGGGGCACATGATATTACAATTCACAGTTATGGGCATGACAAGTTTATTAGCGTTCATGTGGAAATTGATGCAGATAAATCCACAGCTGAAGCTCATGATATTTCAGAGGAAGTAGAGTACAAGTTGCATGGTGCATTAGGTGTTGAACCCACCATTCATATGGATCCTGTACAACCAGGGAATCCATTGGTGCAGGAGATCCAATCATATCTTGATCAAAACTGGAGTGGAGATGAACGGATCACAGATATCCATGATATTCGTGTCGTCCAAACAGAGAATCACAAAGTGATTCTATTTGGAATAAATGTTAAAGTGGGAATGTTTCAAAATCAAATTGTAGAATGCTGTCAATCATTGGAAGATGATTTATTTGAAATATTTCCTGGATTTGAAATAGACATTAAGGTATCTCCTATACATAAATATTAATCATTTTATAATGAATCAGGGTTCAATTTAAAATGATTGCAGGAAACATTTGGTCTTGCCCATCAATAATAATACAAGCATGACCATTTTGATCTATTTTTTCAAATATTCCAGATAAGTTTTCCCCTTTGAAATTAAATGAAACCGATTTTCCCAAATGCCCGCAAAGTGATGTCCAATCATTAATGATTTCTTCAGGAGATTCCTGCAACATTTCCCAATATTGTTCGAAAAAAGTGGTAAATATTGCTGCCACCAATTCTCTCTGATGCGTATGACCGCTCTCAATTGAAAGAGATGTTGCAGTTTCTTTTAATTCATCGGGAAAATCAATTACAGTTTCATTCACATTTATCCCTACTCCAACAACCATTGACTGAACTGATTGTCCGGATATCTTGCTTTCACACAATATTCCACCAGTTTTTTTCCCGTGAAATAATATGTCATTCGGCCATTTTAATGTAGGCGACCCACCTCGATTTTTTAATGTTTTTGCCATTGCTACACCTGCAACTAAAGGTATTAATCCTGCTTTTTCTACGGGAATGGACTCTAAAAGAATAAGAGATAAAGCCAATCCTTTACTGGGACTCATAAACCAGGAATTTCCACCTCGACCTTTCCCCTGAGTTTGATAATCTGTGATAACAATCATCCCGTGACTTGCTTCTCCATTTTGAATGAGTTCCCATGCTTCGTCATTGGTAGATCCCAATCGTTGGTAATATTCGATATCTCTTCCAAACTGTTTTGTCCGGAGATTAGTTTTTATAAGATTTGTGAAAATCATATCTATAAGAATAAAATCGTGAGTTCAAAATAGGCAAG
>JABHKE010000013.1 GCA_018692355.1 Fidelibacterota bacterium | reverse complement strand
TCCAATAGAAGATGCTGTGATGCCTTTGCCCAGCCCGGACATGACTCCTCCAAGTACAAAAATATATTTCGTTGGTTTGGTTGCGCTCATTTACTCTTCCTGTTCGATTGTTTCTTCTGTGCCACCCATCATTCTTTCCACTTTGGCTAAGTCTTCTTTCGTATCTACAGCCCAATGATGGGAATTTGTAATAAGCGCATGGATTGGTAAACCATTATCCAATGCGCGCATTTGTTCCAATCGCCTTTCTTGTTCTCTTTTTGAAGGTAGCAAATTTGTAAATTGAAATAAAGCATTTCTTGTAAATCCATACATGCCTAGATGGCGATAAACGCCTCCAATTTCTAAATCGAAAATATTGCGTTTAAATTCAACGGCATTTGCGTTTTCATCTAGAATTGCTTTTACAATGTTGGGATTAAGCAAATCACTCACAGTGAGTTTTCGACTCACCACTGTTGACATGTGAACGTTTGGATCTTTAAAAGTATCGACTAAACCATCAATTATTTTAGGATCGGTTAGGGGTTCATCGCCTTGAATATTTATCACAATTTCGACATCATCTATATTTTTTATTACTTCCGCAACACGATCAGTTCCTGATATATGATTTGAATCAGTCATGATTATTTCAAAATCAAAATCCGCCAACGCTTCTTTTGTTTCTTCTGAATCGATTGCCAAAATTACTTTATCTAGTTTTTCTGATTTTTGGGCTTGTTCAATTGCATGAACCACCATAGGCTTCCCCGCCAATGGTGCCAAAATCTTTTTAGGGAACCGGCTTGAACCAAGGCGGGCTGGAATTACACCAACAACCATTTAATTGGGTTTTCTATTGGCTTTATTGGACACACTTCTTTGACTTCCATATTAACATTTCGTGAGATTGTATCATGGTTGAAAATATAAAAAGGATGTTAAAGATAAAACAGGCATGATTTTTGCTATGAAATTTACCAGCCTGAAGCGGAAAGAGAAAATTATTTATAATTGATCATATGAAAACGTACATGTAACTGAGTATTTCAGCTGTTGAGTAAGCAATATACTTAGACAGCCTTATACTTAAAGCCTATTCATACCTTAAAGATTCGATTGGATCCATATTTGCTGCCTTCCAAGCAGGGTATATCCCAAACCCAATTCCTATTACAGAACAGACGGCCAGGCCGATAAAGGCCCAGTCAAGGGGAATCACAGCAGGAATTTTAAAAATAGCCGCTACTGCATTTCCACCGGCTACACCCAAAATAATGCCGGCAATGCCACCAAACTCACTCAAGAAAACTGCTTCAGTTAAAAACTGGGTGAGAATATCTCGTCGTGTCGCACCAATGGCTTTACGAATGCCAATCTCCTTGATTCGCTCCGAGACAGAAACCAACATAATATTCATGATACCTATGCCGGCCACAATAAGCGCAATAACACTTACAGAAAAAGCAAATAATTTGATGCCATCGGTAAATGGAGCCAATTCATCTAATATTTCTTCATTAGATGTCAATTCAAAATTATTATCTTCACCCGGAAGGACTTTCCTTAAGGTTCGTAAAATACCAATCACTTCATCCCGAGTTTGATCATACAATTCTTCCGAGGGCGCTTCTACTGTAATTTCAATATTTCGACGTCGGCCCCCGAACATTTGTAGATGAGTTGATAATGGAATGGCAATCATGTTATCTTGGCTTTCGCCAAACATGGCCCCTTTTTCTTCAATGATACCAATGATCCGAAACTTGATTCCATCAACGGTGATCTGCTTATTCAAAGGATCTTTAAATGGAAAAAGTTGGGTAATCGCATCTTGACCAATAAGGGCTGTTTTACGCATGTGCAGTACATCATCCCTGCTAAAGTTTCGACCATCGCTGATATTGGTATTCAAGGTCCGAACAGTATATTCATCAGCACCGGCTACCTCAATATTTTTAGTGGCTTGTTTGTCTTTATATTTTACAGTAACTCCATGTTTGGAATCATAAGCACTTACATGAAGTG
>JABHKE010000014.1 GCA_018692355.1 Fidelibacterota bacterium | reverse complement strand
GATCGGGAATCCAACAATATTCAGTGCGAAAAGAGGCTTCCCACCCATAGCATAAATATCGGAAAGTGCATTGGCTGCTGCGATTTGACCAAACTGGTAGGGGTCATCAACAATTGGCGTGAAAAAATCTACAGATTGAACGATGAACTTCCCATCATCTAGACGCACAACGGCAGCGTCGTCGGCACCCTCAAAGCCTACAACGACGGAATCATTGGTTTGCATTTTAAGATCACCCAGAACCTGGGCTAGGTCAGCCGGACCAATCTTGCATGCTCAGCCGGAGCCGTGGCTCAAGGTAGTGAGCCTTATTTTATCTCGATCTGTTTTCATAAAATTGGATTTTCAAAAAATATTATGTTTCATCTTTAGCAAGAGCAATTAAACCATCTTCTGGCGTAAATGTAAACTCCTGATTCTTGTCTGGGATTAACGAAATACCAAACATTTTGTCTTTCTCTTTTTGGCGGGGATGAAGTTGTGCTCCTAATATAACTTCTCCACGTAATTGGGCAGCATGGACACATTCCCCATAAGCGACAGTAATCGATTCTTTCCCATCAAATGGGAAATAGTAAGAAATAGGTTTGATGTAGAGTTCGCTCCCTTCCGCTTGGAAAAGATCATCATATACATCCAATGCCAATGGTTCTTCCGAAACCTGCGCCATTATTTGAGATACAAATTGGTTTGATACCATGAAATCTTCTACACCGCTGTTCAAGATGATATCAATATTTTCACTGTCCATTACTTCGGTAATGAGTTTTGGCCATTGGCTTTTACCGGAATTTCGCAGTATTTGGCGTATACGGATCAGCAAGGAGATTACAAAAGCATCCATTTCTTCAATGGTTGCACCACCAGGTGATAGAATCAGTAAACTGTCAAAACTTTGTGGATCAATTTCATTCAATTTATTTAGGTCATTGAAATCCATTTGATTAAGGGAAATATTCAGTTCAGGATAAATGCCTAATAAATTTTCTTTGAAAGATTCCATGTCTTCATTTATCTCGGGTACATAGGTACATAATTCTGATCCTGCAGGAAGATAACTGCATAATTTTTCCATGATGATATCAGTTTTAGGTGTCCAATTTAAAAGGGCTACCCGTTGATTACGCAGGCTCATGGTTGTTTGAGGGATCCCGGAAACCCGGGCATTGTAAACAGGCTCCTTGAAATAATAAATAGTTGAGTCATCCTCGGCGAAAACAATAAGTTCGTCGTTGTCAGAAACAGGTGTTTCCGGTGGTGGATTTAATATAATTTCACCATCTGCCTTATGGATTCCCATGGGCGTACTACTTTTGAATCGGTGTGTACTTTCACCAAAAGTGAGTGGGCCACCCCAGCCTTCATCCGGTTTATAAAAATAAAATTCATTTCCATCAAATCCCACCATATCGCTGTATACCACGGATAATCCATTCCGGCTCAACGCCAATTGGGCAATCATGCGGGATAAAACACTAACTTCGTTGAGTGCTTTAACGGTTCCATTGGAAATATTTTCTGCAAGATCTCGATCTCGATCTGAATGAATCTCACAAATAATGGGAGGATGTTCATCGCCATCACATACGGCGATAATGGACATGATGGATTTCAATACGAGAGCATCTGCTAACTTTCTTTCTTCTTTTGGTCTCCAACTAGCAGCACTGTTCATAATGATTATGGATTTAGCTTCTTCTGCCATGACATTTTTTAGGTTTTTGATGTTAGTGACGACCCCTGATCGTGTTATAACTCGGGTGGTTACAAAATCCGAAATATTATCTCGGATCATATTATCCATACTCTCTTTATCATCTTCTGCCAGAATCACAATGGCAGCATCCGGTTCAGATTCATTTGCTTCAATAAGTTCTCGAATGATTTCTATAATCCGATCACCAAATCCTAAGATAAGGGTATGGTCCTTTTCCAGGACGAGGCTTCTTCCACGCCGTAATTCAGCTAATTTGGCTTCAAATACAGTAGTGATAAATGCGACCATACTTGAAAAAAGGACCAATCCAACCATCACACCGATAATGGATGACATTTTTGCTGCCCAGTTGCTATCCCCATCCGTTTCAGCTGCGGATCCTTCCATGACAGCCACATAAACTCTCCAGGGAATTTCCATCCAACTACTAAGAGTTTCATCCGGAATCAGATAATTTGCGATGACTCGGAAGAGGACCATCACCATAAACCCAACCATGAAAAGGGCAAGCAGGGCAAGAAAAATGGATGAACTGCCCTTGGACATAAAATTATCAATGCGGTACCGGATTCGCATGCTAAATGGGTAATTAAATTTACTGCTCATAGGAAATGTTTGTATTTTATATTAGTTCGGGAGTGGAATCTTAAAAAATAAATTACCAAGATAGGGAATTAATTTCTTTCTACAATCTGAATCAACTTGTTAAGTTCCGATACAGATTTTTTGACGAAATATTGAAAACATTCAAATTCTTTTCACGCCCCAAAAAAATTGCTACCCTTCCACCGGAATTCTAACCCCTTCTACACATAAAAAATACCAATGGGAAAAACATTCAAAACAATTGATGAAGCCGTCATTCGGTTCGCTGGTGATTCCGGCGATGGGATGCAGTTAACGGGTGGCCGTTTCACAGAAACAACTGCCATTGTTGGGAATGATTTAAGTACCCTCCCTGATTTTCCCGCAGAGATTCGAGCACCCGCTGGATCTCTGGCTGGTGTGAGTGCTTTCCAAATCAAATTCTCTTCCAAGGATATTCATACACCGGGTGTTAACCCGGACGTGTTGGTTGCCATGAATCCTGCTGCCCTTAAAGTACATCAAAAAGAAATAATTCCCGGTGGAACCTTAATAATTAATACCGATGCATTTACCAAAAAGAATCTGAAATTTGCAGGTTACGAATCCAATCCCATTGAGGATGGATCTCTAGATGATTATTTCACCTTGATTCCTATCGAAATGAATAAAATGGTAACTGCAGCATGTGAAGGTTTGGATTTGTCGCCGAAATTGGTTGGCAGAACAAAAAATCTTTTCGCTTTGGGAATTCTTTTTTATATGTATGATCGCCCTTTGGATGCAACTGAAGCTTGGCTAAAGAAAAAATTTAAAGGAAAGGATGCCATTATTGAAGCCAATACCCGCGCCTTAAACGCCGGATATAATTATGGGGATACCACTGAATTATTCATGACGAGGTATAAGGTTGAAAAGGCAAGTCTCCCTTCAGGAACTTACCGGAATATGAATGGAAACCTGGCGGCATCACTGGGTCTGTTAGCCGCATCGGAAAGGTCAGGATTGAAATTGTTTTATGGTGGATATCCCATCACACCCGCCAGTGATATACTACATATGCTTGCTATCTGGAAACATTTTGGTGTTCAGACTTTTCAGGCAGAAGATGAAATTGCAGGAATCGCATCTGTTATTGGTGCTGCTTTCGCTGGAAAACTTGCAGTAACAGCGACTTCGGGTCCGGGAATTGCACTTAAGGGTGAATCGCTTGGTTTGGGTGTTATTACAGAATTACCTATGGTTGTTATTAATGTTCAGAGGGGCGGACCCAGCACAGGACTTCCCACTAAAACGGAACAGTCTGATTTAAATCAGGCACTGTATGGTAGGAATGGAGAGGCACCTATGCCAGTGATTGCTCCAGCAACTCCTGGAGATTGTTTCTATGCTGCTTATGAAGCATGTCGAATTGCTTTAAAATTTATGACGCCTGTCATGTTTCTTTCTGATGGATACTTGGCGAACGGTTCCGAACCCTGGAAAATTCCTAATGTAGATGATTTAGAAGACATTGATGTAAAATTTGCTCATGATAAGAATAGTGAAAATGATTTTCTTCCCTATCTTCGTGATGAAGATACACTCGCACGCCCATGGGCAATTCCGGGTACACCAGGGCTTGAGCATCGTTTAGGTGGAATTGAAAAAGCAGAAAATACGGGACACGTGTCCTACGATCCTGAAAACCATCACAGAATGGTTGAGTTAAGGCAGGAGAAAGTAAACCGGATCCAGCATGATATTCTACCCTTAGAAGTTTTTGGAGAAGATCATGGCGATATGCTTGTGTTGAGTTGGGGTGGTACCTATGGTGCCTGTCGATCAGCCGTAGAAACTCTGAATGAAGAGGGGAAAAAGGTCTCCCACGTTCATCTTCGTTGGATTAATCCATTGCCAAAAGACTTGGGCGAGATCATTATCGGATTTAAAAATGTTTTGGTTCCGGAAATCAATTTAGGACAACTTCTGCGGTTGATTCGTTCTGAGTACCTTGTAGATGCACAAGGGTTAAACCTTGTCCGTGGTCGTCCTATCGGCGCATCAACAATTGTAGAAACTGTTAAAAAAACAATAGGCTAAAGCTATGACTGATGTACAAGCACCTTTATTAACAAAGAAAGATTTTGAATCCGATCAAGCAGTACGCTGGTGTCCTGGGTGTGGTGATTATGCGATTTTAGCCCAAACTCAAAAAAACATGCCTACATTTGGCCGGAAACGGGAAGAGTTTGTTTTTGTATCCGGCATTGGGTGTTCCAGTCGTTTTCCTTATTATATGAATACTTATGGATTTCACTCCATTCACGGTCGTGCACCTGCAGTGGCGACGGGGGTGAAGATTGCCAATCCGGACCTGTCTGTTTGGGTTGTTACTGGAGATGGTGATGGGCTCTCTATTGGTGGAAATCATTTTATGCATGTACTGCGTCGGAATATGGATGTCAATATTTTAATGTTCAATAATCGGATCTATGGATTGACAAAAGGGCAATATTCACCAACATCTGAGCAGGGAAAAAAGACAAAAGCATCGCCCTATGGATCTATTGATTATCCACTGAATCCGCCATCACTGGCTTTGGGTGCACAAGCAACATTTGTGGCACGAACTATTGATCGCTGGCAAAAACACATGGCAGCAATGTTAGAACGATCCTATAATCATGACGGTGGTTCCTTTATTGAGATTTATCAGAATTGTAACATATTCAATGATGGTGCTTTTGAAGAATATACCGGTGCAGAAAAATTTAGTAATGTGATCGAATTAAAGCATGGTGAACCCATGGTTTTCGCACAAGGAACAAAAGGGATTAAATTGGATGGATTTAAACCCAAAGTTGTGGATATGGAGAAAAATAGTATTGATGATATTTTAATCCATAATGAAACGGATCTGGATCTGGCTCATATTATTGCCAACTGGACATCACACCCCACACTTCCTGAACCCATTGGTGTTATTTATTGTATAGACAAAACAACTTACAACCAGGATATTGTGAACCAGATTGAATCAGCCATTGAAGCTAAAGGGCCAGGCAATGTTCAGGATCTCCTGAATTCTGGTGATACATGGGTTGTAGACTGAAGTGAAAACACGTACAGAACGGGATAGTATCGGCCCGGTCGAAGTACCTTCTGATCGATACTACGGTGCGCAGACTCAGCGATCTTTTGAAAATTTTAAGATCGGTGGAGAACGGTTTCCTCGAGAATTTATACGCGCTTATGGGATTTTAAAAAAAGCCGCAGCTTCTGTAAATAACGAATTCGGGATTCTGGAAGAATCCACAAAATCAGCCATACATAATGCAGTTGGTGAAGTCAT
>JABHKE010000015.1 GCA_018692355.1 Fidelibacterota bacterium | reverse complement strand
CCCATCGGATTAAACTTCCCGGAAGAGATTATCATAGACAATGTAGATTCGCTTAAACTGGATAATGGTAAACTCCTTGTGGCTGGGAACCAGGTGCTATTGCTGTACAGTAATGGGCAATTCACGGCACCGGGAGTGGAAAAATCAATAAATCAACAAGAAAGTTCTTATCCCGTTGAATATGTTCTTGTCCCGAATTATAGCTTCAATCTATATACAGGATATCCACTTATTAAGGCGTCATCATTTGAAATGTATAATGATTCAGATCCGGTAATCGGATTATCAATAGGAACCCCCTACGGATTTTTTTTGAGTAATTTTTTTGTGAATATGATTGTTGAGATTGCAAAATACAATTTTAATGAACCTGAAGGACAAAAAAGAAAATTTGGTGGTTGGGCTTTTCAAGTTGGTGTAAGTCCTGGTTTTTTTATTGGAAATACGAGTATCAGTCTCACGGCTGCCACAGGAAAATTCCATGAAGGTACTGGATTTATAACTGGTGGAAGCATCGACATTCCTATTGGAAAAATTATTATAGAGAAATATGGAGATTTATCACTTGTAGAATCTTTGGAAGAACAGCTTGAAGCATTTGAGATTCGTTTCACATCCCGGGCAAACATTGTTCAGAAAGCAAAAAGTGCCGCTGATGCAGGTGGTGCAACCGGTTGGATTGGCGCAGGTATATCCCTAGGGTATGAATTTTAGGCATTTTAATCAAAAATATTTTACCATAAATACGACGTAAATAAGATTTGAGAGATGAAAGAATAGAATTTGAGATAGAGGTAAATCATTCCGCTATACTTTCATTTTATCATATTTTCACCTATATTCCATTTCTATTATGAATAACTAGTACATGAGAAAATTAATAATACTACCTCTTTTTGTAGGCTACTTATTTGGTCTGCACGGGAAAATCACATTTTTCGATGGTACCTATGTAGTAGGTCGAGTGACAAAAGTGGATGAATCAACCGTCTATATCATTCCCATGGGGCTTGATACAGCAGAAGGTATTCTTGTGGGAAATATAGACACCCTCAAGATGGAAAATGGCATGCTTCCAGTGGTTAATAGTGCGGTGAAATACTTTTATGAAAAAGGTGAATTTCTTGCAAATAATGATGATTGGATGGACGAATTTGATGATTTTCAATACGATGATTATACCACCCAAGAGGAAGAATACAAATACGAGGAAACTAAAAAACCAGCAACAGCTTACAATTCAGTGACTGTTTATGGCGGAATGCCATTCCCCATGGCATCTTTGAATGATTCAGCAAAAACAACAACATTAGCTCCTAATCTAGGGATAGGAATTCAGGCTCCCTATTTCCCGGTCGGGGCTGTGGATATTTCCCCGGGGTTAAAAATAATGACCTTTGGCTTTGATAATCCAGATATGGGCATTGTAAATGCCATTCAACTTGGTGGAAACATGAGTGTTGATTTCAAACCAGTATTTTTCTTTTTGCCTGAAGCTTTGCATTTATGTATGGATCTTGGCATAAATTATAATATTGCTTTCAAGCATGAGCCATCGGCATTTGCATTAAGTCATGGTGAGTACGATGGGGAACCAACCTATGGTGGCATTGGGTTCAACACTGGTGCATCCATGGATTACTGGTTTTCTGATATTCCACTTGCTCTTCGTCTCTTTGGGAACACTAATATCATTCCCCAGGGTGAACCCTACCCTGAATTGAAAACAGGCTTTATCAACGTTGGCGCTATGCTAATAGTCGTTATGAAACGGCATCGATAAACTTTATTTCAATATTAATTAAATCCACTTTTTTCATGTAATGTTAGTTTCTAGTATCGGTTCTTTTTTTTATACGTAAGGACAGAATTTCATGAAAATATTTATTCCATTTTTATTTTGTATTTTGTTAGCTCAGGAAAGCTATGAAGGGGAAATCACATTTGATTATACTGGTACTGAGAATGGATCTTTCACATCTATTATTCAAGATTCCATTATAACCGGTTTTGCCTACAACCAAATGGGGTTGGACACATCCTATGTTGTTATGATGGCCATTACAGAGCAGGATGAAAATGAATTTGACCTCTTTCTGGCGGTCCTTCAGGATACAACATTCCCCGTTCAACCCAGAACTTGGGAAATACCCGGTCAAGGAGATGCAGAAAACCCTTTGAGTTTTGAAACTATCGTTGTGCACATTCCCGGCATGGATTCATCTTTTGTGGTGGAGCTAACTGACCTTTTCTCAGATACAACAAATACGTGGGATTCTCTGGACTTCACAATCATTCTAGCAGATTTATACACTGAATTAGCAGATGATTTGTATTTAGGTTTCTCCGGTGAATTAGAAATTTCTAATGTATCAGATTCTTCATTTTCTGGAACTTTTAACTCTATTATGATTAAACCTACATTTAATATCCCTCCTCATATGGTATCGGTTAATAATGGGGAATTCTCCTTTAACAAAGTGGCGCTACCTGAGTTATCTGCAAACCCAGCTCCTATTATACCTAATACATTTACAATCTTACCTCCCTATCCAAATCCATTTAATCCGGAAACAACAATTCAGTTTACTATCGATGCCGGTCATAATAAAGCATCTCTTGCTATATTCGATATTTCAGGACGCTGGGTGGAAACATTGGCTGATGGAGTTATGGAACCTGGAAAGCATAAAATACGATGGTATGCGGGAAATCATCCAAGTGGGATTTATTTTGCTGTGCTTCAATCCGGGCATACAATGCAATCAACCAAACTCATTTTAATAAAATAATGGCTGATCTTAATTTGACATATCATGAGGTGGTGAATGATTTATTACTGCTGCAGTGGTCGGATGGCTCCGAAAATGCGATTCTTCTTAAAGGTGTACGAGATAATTGTCCATGTGCCAGTTGTGCAGGTGAAGCCGATGTCTTTGGCAATGTGTATAAGGGGCCGCCCCAAAGCATGAAAGAAGAAAGTTACATTGTAACAGGAATCCAACCAGTTGGTTATTATGCAATTCGCCCTTTTTGGAAAGATGGACACAGCACCGGGATCTATACCTTTGAGCTTCTTAAAAAACTTTGCGAAGAATTGGATTTTTGATTTTATGGGTACTCTATTTTTGATTTAAAAATAATTACGGATTGAACGTTTGTCTGCCTTAGGTTTCGTGCCAATATTCTAAATCTTTAAACTCATCTGATGAACCAAATAAAATCTTACCTATTTATCTTTTTAATTTCCTTTGGAGTTGCCGGAGAAATCCAATATCAACCTATTCTTTTATCTGGTTTAATTACAAACCCAAAACAGGAAATTTCCGGAATGGATCTGTACAATGATCAAATCATGCTTCTGCCGGAAAACCTTGGTGGATTTCTTTATATGATTTCGAAAGATGAGATCCTGAATGCACTTGAGAAAAAAGATCGAATTCCTATTGAACCAAAACAACCAGCATTCCATACACCGGATTATTCAAAATCCATCCGGGGATTTGAAGGATTGGAAGCCATCGCTTTTAATGGGAATAACGTTTACATAACTCTGGAATCAAAAGATGATGAAACTATGCGGGGATATTTAGCCTGGGGAACTATTGACCCAACTACAAAAGAGGTTACAATTCCTAATAAAAATCTTTTAGAGTTAGAAACGCCCATCCAGGTGAATAATATGACATTTGAAAGTCTGTTGATCCATAATGATCATGTTATTCTCTTTTAT
>JABHKE010000191.1 GCA_018692355.1 Fidelibacterota bacterium | reverse complement strand
GATGCTGTCCCCTTCAGCCACACCGGATTTCACCGCATAATGGGACTCACTATCCACATCAACATCCACAGGCATCACCACCACAAATTTTTTACCATTGGGTGCTTCCTCTCCATCAAATTCATCTTTTAAAATAAAAACTACCTCTATCATTTTATCCTTTTTCCAGCCGCCTTTTCCTTTACCTGCTGAAGCACCATCGCCCGTTTTTCTTCTTCCTCCTTTATCCTTTTTTCTGCCACCTTTCTTTTTCATGGCTTTTATCTTGGACTGGCTTTTATAATTTTCTGATCGGGCAGTCAAAGATTGGATCGGAATGGAAATAGCATCATTTCGTACTTCCGTGATAATGTTCACGGTGCTACTCATCCCCGGACGAATATTCCCAGGCGGATCGATCATTTTCACCTTTACCTTAAAATTGGTGACCTGCTCCTGGCTGCCCAAATTCATGGATTGGGCTGTGTGTGCAATTTCACTCACCACCCCGAAAAAAATTGTATCCGGGAAAGCATCTACTTCAATCTCTGCTGTATCACCTACCATCACTGTGACAACATCATTCTCATTTACATCCACCAGAACTTCCATGCGGGTCAGATCTGCGATAGTCATAACAACGCCGGGATTAAACATACCACCCACAGCCATCTCACCCACTTCCTTAGTCAGGCTGGTGACAATTCCATAAGCCGGCGCCAATAATTTTGTCTTTGATAATTCATCTTCCCGTGAAAGTAAGGACGATTGGGCTTGGTCCACCTGGCTGGAAGCTAATTCAAAGGAAGCTTCAATTTGCTCCAACTCCTGTTTTGAGATCAGGTTTTTTTCATACAGCGATTCGGTTCGTTCCTTTTGCGCTTTTACCTGTTTCAAATTTGCTTCCGCAGATTTTACGCCAGACAATGTTTGGTTGTAAGCTGCACGATATTGTTTTTCATCCATTGAAATGAGCAATTGTCCCGGTTGGACTGTGTCACCCTCTGCCACTGTGATCGATGTGATCCAGGCTGTAATGGTGGATGAAATTTGCACTTCCTCTTCCGGTTGAATTTTTCCATTAGCATTCACTTTATGGATAATGTCCCGCCGGATTACTTCTTCTGCCTGAACTGATATTTCACCATCTTCAGACGAATTCATGATCCAATATCCTGTACCACCCAAAATGATGACAAGTAATGGGATCCATATTTTTTTCTGTTTTAGTTTTTTTAACATGATTAATTCTCTTCCAGTTGATATTCAAGATCCAATGTACCAAGCAATGCTTTTAATCCAGCTTCCTGCATTCTTGCTTCATGGATCGTATTTATGAGAGTAGAGTTGGACCGTCTCAGTGATACCTGCGCATCCAAAACTTCTAAAATTGTTGCGGACCCTAGACTATATCTTTCCCGAGCCAGTTTAAGGTCTTCTTCTGCTGATGCTACAACAGCCTGATTCAAGGGAATGATCTCTGAATAATTTTTCAAGGATTCCCGAATCAGTTCTGCCTGAACACGAAGATCATTTAATAGTGTGATATAATCAAATTCAGATTGCTGTTTGGATAATTTGGCTTGGTGCTGTTGTGTGGATAATGTATTACCTGTATAGATTGGGACACTTATTGAAAAATTCAACCCCATAGACCAGTCATTATTGATAGACTCCATCAATTCATCGCTGTCTTTTCCATTTGCAGAATAACTGACAGATGAATTCAAGGATGGAAGTCGCATTCCTTTAGCCATTTTATAAGAAAGGTCTCCCAGATTGATTCTGACCTGGGAAATCGAAAGAGTTGGGTTTTGGGTTTTTAACAGGTCCAATGCGTCAGCACTGGATGGAATAACCGGTGTCGCCCACTCACTATCAATTGTCATAATGGATTGACCAAAATCCTGGAGTCCCATATCATTAAATAAAACACGTCGGGCATTTTGATGATTCGTCTTCCGGGTAAAAACATCTACGCGGGCTTGTCCCCTTGCAACCTCCGCTTTTAAAAGATCTGTCTTTTTCACAACCCCAAGATCGTATTGTTTTTTCACCAGTGATACCTGCTGATCGGACATTTCCAGGTTTTGCTCTGCCACGTCATACAACTGCTGTGCCTGGAGCAATCCGTAATAGGATTTGATCACATTCTGGATAACCTGGATCTTAGTGGAACGCTGGTTTAGTTTGGCAATCTCAAGGTTTGACCTGGCTTGTTTCACCTGGTTCCAGGATCTCCCGCCATCAAAGATCGTTTGGTTAAGAGAGATGCCAGCGGACATATTATCATAATAGCTTGAAACGGTTGTATCCATACTGAGATTGTCATAGTCAATGGATATACTTTCTCTTTCTGGAAAGTGCGTACGCCCGGCACCAGTTGATGCATTTAAGGATGGCAAAAGGCCACTATAGGATCCTGTTACACCTCTTTCAGCAGAAGTTACATTTAACTCAGCAGACAGAAGCGTTTTCTTGCCAGACAATGCAATTTCGATACAATCATCTAATCCATAACCCTGGGCAAATAATCCAGATAGGATCAGAAACATTAACAATATATTTTTCATTTGATTATTGTTTATCCGATATTTGATTCAGTTATTTCTAAAAAGCTGCTTAATTATTCTCATCTTTTTCATATTCAATAATGTCCCCAGGTTGACAATCCAATTCCCGGCAAATTGACTGCAGTGTATTAAACCTGAGTCCTTTGGCTTTTCCATTTTTCAGAATCGACAGATTCGCCATGGTGATGCCCACTTTTTCTGCAAGATCTTTTAAGGACATATTTCGCTTCGCCATCATCACAGCCAGGTTGATCCTTATTTTTGAGCCATCCATTAGATCATCAGGTCCTGTTCTTTTTTCATTTCAGCGCCAATTCGAAATGCCTCGCCAATAACAATAATCGCCATGGCCGATAGAATATTCTCTACATTAAAACTGATGGATGATTCTGGAATGATAGAGTCAAATGTGAGCCTGGGTGTTATGAAAAGATTCAAAAGAATATCATGGAAAAAATCAAATAATGTGACCGCCATAATTGATACACCGATCCACCGGAGCCTTTTTCCATTTTCAGGGTCAAAAGGATGCCCCTTCCCTACCGATCTTACTATTTGACGCAGAAGGAATAAAACCCAGATCATAACCCCAAACATGCCAAACCGCATGAGTTTGACCGGAATCAATAACCCTGTAGGGGTAGGGGCCTCAATGAGCGCAAAAGCTTTCGCCCGCTTAAGTTCTACGGGGAGATCCTGACCGCTAATTGCAGCAATTCCTTCTTCTTCTACCTGGAATTGAACAGGATAATATAATTTGGTGGTAGAATCAGTGATTCCAAAAATTGGGCCAGCCAAAAGCATAATGAAACGGTAAGAGATATAACCGGCCAGCAGAAGGGTAAATCCAGTGAGAACCCAGTCTGTTATTTTGATAAATGTTTGTTGTGATTTTCCGGGCATGAGCCGTTTTCCTTTAATTTCAGGGCCCGGAAACTATAATCTAAAATTTAACTATACAATAATAATTTATTGTTTTACGATATTTATTTCTTCTTTAACAATATATTATTGAAGAATTCCGTCTTTTATTTCTAATAGGTAGTCTTTTGCCGCATCATATGAATTATCGATCTTTCCATCTAAGATGGCTTCTTCTATTGCTTCCTTGATCTCACCAACTTTCCTCCCTTCTGTAAGACCGCAAATTTCCATGATCTCAGCACCGCGAACAGGCGATTGAAACGCTTTCATGGCATCTCTTTCATTCACATTTGACATTTTTTCTTCTACTTTATTAAAGTTCTTTAAATACTGTTTTACACGATTTGGATTCTTTGTGGTAATGTCAGCGCGACACAATATCATGAGGTCATCCAGATCATCCCCGGCAGCAAACATGAGCCGGCGAACGGCAGAATCGGTTACAATATCTTTTATTAATGCAATGGGACGAAGATGCAAAAGCGTGAGCTTTTTCAAATACTCCTTCAAGGTGTTCGGTAGTTTTAATCTGCTGGCTACTTTATTTAGCATTCGCTCTCCAAATGCATCGTGACCGTGAAAGGTATAGCCTTTCTTTTCATCAATACGTCGGGTGTTGGGCTTGGCAATATCGTGAACTAATGCTGCAAAGCGAATCTCCATTTTATCGGATAATTCCGCAGCATTATCCACAACTTGAAGTGTGTGGGCAAAAATATCCTTATGATGCCATTCGGAGGTTTGCTCCATGCCATACATAACATGGATCTCCGGAAAGACAGTTTCCATGAGACCCGTTTTTTGCAGGATCACCAATCCAACCGATGGTTTTTTCGTTTTCAGGATCTTTATGAATTCATCCCGGATTCGCTCCCAGGATACAATGTCAATGCGATGTGCTTGTCTTTTGATAGAAGCGCGACATTTCTTCTCAATTTCAAAACCCAACTTGGATGCAAAATAAGCAGCACGCATCATCCTCAGGGGATCTTCTGAGAATGTTTCATCCGGATCTAAGGGTGTGCGTAAAATCTTTTTATTTATATCGGCAATTCCGCCAAAAGGATCTGTGAGATTTCCAAATGTATCCGGAAGAATATCCATAGCCATGGCATTGATGGTAAAATCCCGCCGAAGTAAGTCTCCTTTCAAATCGGTGTAAACTACTTCTGATGGTTTCCGAGAATCATCATTGTAGGATTCCGTTCGGGCAGTCGCCACTTCTATTTGCACAGATTTATTGGGAATCATGGCTGTACCAAACTTTTTAAAAGGAATAATTTTTTTCACTCCTAATTCCTCAGAAAGTTTTTTTGCAAATGGGATTCCTTCTCCTACTGTCATGATATCGATATCATTTAAGGGCAAGCCCATCATAAGATCGCGGACAAGTCCACCCACTACATAAACTTCCATCCCCTCTTTGTCAGCCAATCTTCCGGCGGTTTCAAGGATAGATAAAATATTGGCATTTTTTTCACCATCTAGCATTTCTCTAATATTTGTCATATGAGAAATTACCGTGATTTATATTTAATTTAAACACAGAGTACACCAAGATTCCCACAAACAAAAAAACCGTTTAGAATCAATAAATCTCCAATCAGGTTCTGAACCTCCCGCAGCTTCTTCTATTTCTGGTAATTTTTAAAATTTTTTTCCCAATAACAGATTGAACAAACATCTTGAAATCAATCATCACTCTCTTCAACTTTCAGGTATGAGAAAAAGAAGAACATTCCTTTTTACATTCATATTCCTTATTTCTCTAGCCTTTGCCCAATTTGGTTCTGTGGAAGTGAATTTCGATGATCGATTGCTCCGGAGCGATGAAAAACAGGAAATTCTGAATCTGAGTAATGATATTATCCGGTTTATTAAAACCACAACCTGGGATGAATCCTATAGCGATTTAACTATCCCTCTTCACATCCAAATCGTGTTTGAGGGTATCACTGCTAAAGGGAATGAAAAAATATTTAACTGTCAGGCTTTTTTTTCAAATGGGCGCGATCTCAGATATTTTGATAAAAGTGTGCAGTTTATTTATAATTCAGGTACCAGTCTCTATTATGATCCGGTCTTATTCGAACCCCTTTCCGGATTTATCGCTTTTTTTACAAACCTGATTTTAGCCGGGGAAATTGATACCTACGAATTCAATGGAGGCAATGCAACCTATGAAACCGCTCGGGATATCGCCATCCGCGGCTCAGGCTCTGATTATAAAAAAGGGTGGAGTTCTCGAATAAACCTCGTGGATGACTTGCATCGGAATATCGGTTTAAGAAAAGCACGACTGGCGTGGTACATTGCCATGGATCTATTTAAGGATGGAGATATTGAAGGAACTCTAGATGAGATTAACTCCATGCTGGATGGGATCGAACAATCGTTCCGGGATATAGGTAGGGACAATCACACACAGTTTTTTCTTAAAGCTCATTCTGAACGAATCACGGAAATACTGACCATGCTAGGTCGCAAAGAATTGTTAAAAGATATGAAAGAATTAGATCCAGATCGACGAGATTTGTATCAAGATGCTTTAGATACCATTTCTAAATAAGTTTTCTTTCCACCTAGATAATGTGCCAGAACAACAGCAGTTTTAGTCATTCCCTCCATAATTTCACTATCTCCCAATTTTCTTATTTGATTGAATCTTGATCGTTTTTTCAAGATTGTAATTGGATGAATCAAAATCCAGCCCAAAGATCTCAAAATACCTGTAACATGGTTCCAGTCCATTTTTACAAAAGCATAACCCAAGGCAACAAACTCCAGCATCGTGCGAATAAATCCCACATAAAATGCTACTGAGAGTGAATAATTCCCAAAAAGCATAAGTAATGAATTCCGGTGATTTAGATAATATTTTCGATGGGTATGCATCGGCAGCGAAACAGCATTTTTATGGTAAATAACTGATTTAGGCTCTGACCAAACTTGGAAACCCATGGCTTGAAAACGCCAACAAAGATCTATTTCTTCCATGTGTGCAAAAAATGTTTCATCAAATTT
>JABHKE010000195.1 GCA_018692355.1 Fidelibacterota bacterium | reverse complement strand
TAATCATAAAATAATAAATGAAGTTCATGGTTTATTCCTATGATTCATTAAGTAAATATAAGAATTCATTCAAATTCGAAATCACTTTTCTACCGGTTTTTTCCAATCGCTTTCTGCTCACATGGCCATGCTCCACCAATACGCAATCAATGGCCATGGCTTCAGCGACTTCGCTGTCATGAACCGTATCTCCAACCATTATAATTTCTTTTGAATCATAACTAATTTCATCCACCCACGCCACACCCAAGGCTTTTTTCCCCGTGGCATATTGATTATCGATTCCCAATATTTTGATAAAATAGTCTGATAAATTATGGTTTTTTATCCAATCAGTTAAAAAATCCTGTTTCCCAGCTGATAATACTGATTGAGTCCGACCACTTTCTTGAATCTTTTTTAAAACCGAAATTGAATCAGAATGTAGTTCAACACGGAAAAAATTATTTCCATAATAAGTGACAAATTCATCTCCTGCTATATGGAATGGCTCTTTGCTAAAATCAAAACCCACTTTTTTATAATAATTTTCAACAGGGAAAGAGAAAACATCTTTATATTTTCCTTCAGTGAGCATTGGAAGATTGCGTTTATTTAAGGCCTGATTAATGGCTTCCACGCAGAGCCACCTGTCATTTAAAAGTGTTCCATTCCAATCCCAAATGATATGATTATATTTCTTCATAAAATTGGTAGGAAACTTCGGGCAGATAAAATAAAAAAGGGATAATTTTTCGGTCCCATGGAATCATTATTTATTAAAAATTTATCCAACCGCCTTTCAAAAGATCTACCCGGGAAGTCGGCCCATGATACCATGATGGTAACACCACGGCTTCCATTCCCTAAAATTAATTTAGTTAAAAAAGGAATTCCAGCATCTGTTCTAATCCTTTTATTCCCGAAAAATAATCAATGGCACTTTTTCCTAACTAAACGAACGAATACTGTTAATCATCATAAAGGACAAATTTCCCTCCCGGGAGGAGTTGTGGAAACGGGTGAGTCACTTGAAGGTGCAGCATTGAGAGAAACCCATGAGGAGATTGGTGTGGATAAAAAAAATATACACCTGATTGGTTCACTCTCATCTTTTTATATTCCTGTATCTGGATTTGAAATGTTTCCATTTATCGGTTGGGTAAAAACCGAACCGGAAACATCTATCCATGATAAAGAAGTAGATCGAATATTTTCTTCTTCAATCCCAGAATTCATGCTTGATAAAACACAAAAAACTAAAAAAGATACTCTCAAAGGATTTCCGGTCAATATACCTTATTTTGATATGAGCGGAGAAACAGTATGGGGGGCCACATCCATGATTTTGGCTGAATTTAAATTAATCTTAAAGGAAATTTTATGAGCCTGGGGCAATGGTTGAATTCTTTATCTGGTGTGGATCACGGTATTTTATTTGCGATTTTTCTTGTGGGTATTTATTTCAGTTATGCAACGCTGGAATTCTTAATCGAATTTTATGATAACAAAAAGAAACACAGCAAATTCAGGGTTCACTTTCGAGTTACACCTGCGGCACTTATATTTTTTGGATTTATATATAGCCTTATCATCCACCAGATATTAAAGGCTATGTTCAACTTTATTCCCTGATCTATTTCTTTTTCCGCCGTGCCAACGCCATAGCTTTCCAGGCAAGATTAGGCATTTTTTCAAGTGCATTAAATTGTCCCGCACCTTTTAGCCATTCACCTCCGTCCATGGTGATCACTTCTCCATTCATGTACCCGGATTCATCCGCCATGAGATAGGATGCCAAATTTGCTAACTCATCATGTTCACCAAATCGTTTTAAAGGAACTCTCTCCATCATTTTTTTCTCAATATTCAATCCTGGTGGGACCAATCTTTTCCAAGCACCTTTTGTAGGAAATGGCCCCGGTGCAATAGCATTAGTACGGATTCCATATTTCGCCCATTCCACAGCAAGAGATCGCGTCATAGCCAAAACCCCACTCTTTGCACAGGCAGATGGCACTACATACCCGGAACCCGTGAAAGCATAAGTTGTAACAATATTCAAAATTACACCTCCCCCAGAATCACGCATTGCTTTCCCGGCAGCCTGGGTACAATTAAATGTCCCAACCAATACAATATCAATAATGGTCCTAAAGGCATTTTCAGATAAATTTTCTGTGGGTGATATAAAATTCCCGGCAGCGTTATTAAGAAGACAATCAATTTTTCCGAATTTATCCATAGCCTTCTTGACCATTTCGGTTACTTGATCCGAATGACGAATATCTGTGGAAACTGTTAATATTTCCGCTCCCGTTTTATCATTGATATCACTGGCAGCTTCATCTAAAACTTCCTGCCTTCGGCTAGTAAGCACCAAATTCGCACCTAATTCACCAAATCGTGTTGCCATGGACTTCCCCAGCCCAGTACCACCACCAGTGATGATAATTGTTTTATTTTTTAATAGGTCATTTTTAAACATATGGTTTACTCTTAACTTTGAAAAGGTTTGTCCCAACGACTAAATTCAATCTGCATGATTAAATCTTACACCATAACTTTTAAATGAAACAACAGCGAAACTGAAAAATGTCAAAAAATATTGCCAAGATATTTGTATTAGATACCAATGTGATTCTTCATGATGCCACTTGTATTCACC
>JABHKE010000016.1 GCA_018692355.1 Fidelibacterota bacterium | reverse complement strand
TACTCAATAATTTTCTTTTGTGTTTGAGTTTCAATAGTATTGCCTTCCGTCTTTTTTACCCAGCCCTCACCTGTTACTTTTATTATTTTAAAAAATAGATAAAATTCAAGTTCAAAAGAAGCATTTGTAATTAAATCTGCTCCAGAGATGTTCAATGCATTTTGAATTGGATCATTTATTCGTGGCATTTTGTCGGCTGAAGAAACAAATATTGTTTTCTCTCCTCGGATTAAACCAATCGATTTATATTCATTGCTGATATTTGTCGGCCGGGTACTAACAATAGAAAGATTTCCAATATTTTGACTACAACCGGATAAGATGATAGATGATATCAATAGAATTTTTTTCATCACAGAAATATGATTTGACTTTCCATAAGCTAGTTTACAACATTCAGATTTGAAAAATGTAGTTTAGAGTGCGTGTCAGTGTTTTTTGGACTTTTCGCATTGATATCACACAAACTAAAAATCTATGAAGGTGGGGTTTAATTCAATAATTCTTCTCATTTTTAAACGAAAAGAGATAGTCTTTCAACTCTCCAAATCAGACTACTACTATACCTTTTGTCTCTAATTCTTTTACACACTCATTAAATACTTTCTTACTTTCGCTAGGTTCAAATCCATCCATTGCATCATCTAACTTTTTCGAACATCTAATTTTTACATCTAGCATTTCTCCAGTTTCATCATCAAGCATTTGAAATTTTTTCACCTTACTGATTACTGTGTCTCCCTTTCCAAATTTCTTATTTGAATGCTTTTTTTCGAGTGAAAGCATATCATAAATGAAAAAATCGTATTTAGCACCATTTGTTATGGTTTTTCTTTTAGTAATATTTATATCTTCGTAAAACATATTATCCTTCCATTGAAAATTTTATTGGTATTATGTTACGGTTTATCATCCCCAAATCCAACTATCATACTAAAAATAAAAAAAAACACTAATATGGGGCGGTGAGTAATAGTGGAATCCAGTTAATTATCATTGCCAATTTTTTCATTTAACATTTTTCGAAAATTTCCGTTTACTGTGAAATTATGTCCTCTCTCACCATGAATACTGTCCACTGAATGATGATATTTATTTATATGACGAACAAATTCTTTAATATTAATTTCTACATCATTACCTGTATTGTCTTTTATAATAACTATATCCTTCATTTTCACATCTATCGGTTTGATCCTTCGTTCATCGAGATCCGGCAATAAATATAGCTTCCCTAGATTTTTTTGTTCATATGCTCCGCAATCAACCTTCCTACCCCAGGGCTCCCAACACTCGCTATTAATTAAATTATTTTTATCATAAGTCTGTTTTCTTGGCCAGTAAAATGGCTTACTTTTGATATATTTTGGTTCTGTGAGCCAATCAAAATCATTGTATATATTATCATTATAATACCATTCACCTGTTTTCTCTCCATTAGAATATTGTCCTTTAAGAAGCATATCTTCTCTGGGATACGAGTAATTATGTATATAGTCAAAACGCTCTAAATTCGCCTTGTGAACTATTATAGACCCATGTCTTATTCCATCACGATAATCAATACTTGTTATTATTTGTAAATCTGAATCTTCCCACGCATGATTCTCATGATTTTTGTCTGGTTCTATCCACGTCCAGTTACCCTCTTTTTTGTTATGAATGTATAGACCCATGATACCTGGTAACATTCCTCTGCTATCATAATATTGTATAAAATTACCATTTTTTAATCCGTCAACAATCGTGCATTCGGCAACTTTATAATTATTTAGATTTTTAGAATAAATTTTTAACCTTCCTGTAAAAGGTTGATTACTAATCTCACTATACCAGATTTCTTTACTTTTAAATAGGTTTTCAGGTTGAAATAGAAATCTCTCCTTATAACGATCTAAAGTTTCTAATTCATCAATGTGCTGTGCCCATGCAAATCCAATAAACAGCAGTAGTGTGATGCGTTTAATCATATCCAAATCTACCCTTTATTCTACTAACTAAAAACCCCACGAATATGGGGCAAGGCTTTAGTTTTGTAATATGCTTTGTGTATATAATAAGCTATTTTTTCAGTCATTAACTATTATCAGCTACTTTTCCTGAATCATCTTTGTTTTTCTTATCATCAGTCATTTTTAGCATATCCATTTTCTTTTGTTTTTCTTCTCTTATCATGGTTATGTAGGATTTCTTATCTTTCGTTTTCTTAGGTGATGTTTGATGATATTTCATTTTCTTCTTATGCCAGTACCCAGTATTCTTTCCAATATTTTGTGAGTGAACCCTTAGTTCAGGTGGTAATCCGAGGTAAGGGGGATGCGGAGTCCCACATGTTCACCCGTTCCTTCGAATTCACCCACAATTCTTTAGAATATTGCCTAGATGGAATTACTAAATACTACAGTATAAAGTGTTTCTTTTTATAATAATACACTAAATATATTATTTATTTTCTAATTCATGTGCAGATAATTTAGTTAATTATTTACATCAGTGTCAGTCATTTCTAATAAATATTTCCCATCATTCCAGAAACTAAAAACCCCACGAATGTGGGGCTTTATTTTTATTTAGTGATAATTCAGTTTTATTCTTTTCCATCTCTTTTCAATCTTTTGGCTAACTTCTTTTCTTTAGCTGTTTTTAATGGTTTTTTCTTTTCACTTTTTTTAGCATCTTTTCCTTTTCCCATCATATTCCCTTTTATTTAATTAACAATAAATGTCATATTACAAATATACTATTATATCGAATTTATAACTGGTTTTTAAAAGAATAAGAATCAAAATTTTTAATTACGAATATCTTTTCTACCATCCTTTGAATAGAATTTTCTGGATTTAATCCTATAACCTCATCTATAGGAATCCAAGCTACATCATATGATTCATCGCTGATGGTTATTTTGCTAGAAATAGGATCAGCTTCTAGTAAAAATCGGATGTCATAATGTTTATGTGATGGTTCGTTCATATGTTTAGGTATATCGTGTATATCTAAATCAAATATTTCATTACTCAAAATCTTGAAATATTGAATTCCAGATTCCTCTTTTGCTTCACGCAATGCAACTTTGAGCAAGTCATTCTCACCATCAGCATGCCCCCCTAACTGTAGCCACATCTCCAGTTTTTTGTGATGTGTCATCAATATTTCTTCTTTATCTGGACTCACAATCCATGCAGAGCCAGTAAAGTGTCCATCATAATTATCTTTTAAAAAGCACCCATCAGTTTTTAGGAAACTCAACATTTCAAAAGCTGAATTTTCTTTTGGATTTTTATGGGTATAATTTTTGATTAATTCCTTTAGAGATTTCATGATCTAATATTCCTAAAACTACCCTTAATCCCGCAAACAAAAAAGATCACGAATGTGGGGCTTGATGATTAACGATAGGAAAATCAAATTAGTAACTTATTACTATATCAAGTGAATTATCTTCATTATAATAAGTCCATTTCCCAACTCGTTCTTGATTGTTGAGATTTCCAGCCTCTCTCTTTTCACCATTGGGATACCAATATTCCCACAATCCATCTCGATTACCATGTTTGTAGTATCCTTTACTTTCAATAATATCTGGGCCAAAATTTTCGTACCAATAGGTCCAGTTTCCATCTTTTATACCATTTAAGTATGTACCTTTACTTTTCTTTGATCCACTCATAAAATAGTTTATTGCTTTGCCTGTAAATGCTTCACCTGGGCCAAATATTTTTATAATATATTTTGGTTTATACATTAGTCCACCTTTTTTAATTAATTTTTTTACATCAATAGGTGGACCAGTCATAAGATATTCTTTTGGGTTGTTCTTTGGACCAATGCCAATGGGGAAAACTGGAGAATAGTTATCGGTTAAATAATAATCATCTAACGCGCCTTGAGTATAATCATCGGTTAAATAATCACCTAACTCGCCTTGAGAATAATCTTCCCGAGCATATCTCTTTTGATTTGATGCACAGCCAACAAATAATATTAATAACGATATATATCTAATCATATTCAAATCTACACAACATCCCATAAACAAAAAACCCCACTAATGTGGGGCTTCCAGCACCTAATGGGAATAGGATTTAATCATCATTTTTTGATTCTTTTTTACCGCCATGGTCTGATATCAATTTCCAACTACCTTTAACATTCATAAGAATATCTGTCCACCTACCTTTTGAAGTTGTGGATTTTTCAGATTCTTTATTCTTTTCAATTGTCATATAGTAATAATGTACAATTGCAATATCATCGTATATTTGAACTCCGATTGGATTAATATTCCAAAAAAGGACATCATCTTTACCCCAATTGTAATCAATCCATTTGGATACCATTGATTTATTACTTAGGGCTTCATTATTTTTATTCCATCCTTTATATGAATCATGAAAAGTATCTTTCCATGCTTTCTTATCTTTATTAGACAGCGACCAATAATTATTTACTGCATCTATTACCTTTTCCTCTGCTTTTGAAAATGTCTGTGCATTCAGAATACATCCTAAGGCAGTAAAAATGATGATTAGTGATAATTTATTTTTCATTTAATATCTCCTTTATTTATTACAGTTTAATTTAGCAATAAATCTGCTAAAATATTATCTGATTTAATTGTGTAAAAACCTACAAACAAAAAACCCCACTAATGTGGGGCTATTTTTTCTATCTGTTAATTAACTATTTCCCATTCATTATTATTTACCAATATTGACTCTTCAAAATCAATAGGTGTACTAAAACCTGTGCTAAGACCCACAACTAATCCAGATATGCCGCCTGCAACTCCAAAGAGAGCACCCATTACTCCTCTATATGCATCATCCCTAACAATAATCATCCCCAAAACAAATCCTCCAAGAGTACCCAATACTGCACCTGTAGTTCCATATTCAACAGATTTATGACCAATTCCCCTACTTATCTCCTTGATATCCTTATAATAAATATTATTCTTCTTTTTTCCACTAACTATAATTTCTTTTTTTAATATAGAAATTTTATAATACATACCAATCACAAGATTCCCATCTATAGTGATAACTTTTATATTTTCACCTGGATTTATTAATATTTCATCATCACTCTTCTTTAGAATGATGGGATTTTTTTTAAAAGATAAAATTCCATCTAACCGAGAGACTTTTTCTTCATTACCGCTTGTCTCTTTGGGTTTGCCAGTATTAGAGTCATAATCTTGACCACAAACAATTCCAAGAACCAGCAAGATGGATATTATTTTCCGAATCATTTTCAATTTTCTTTTGTTTTAGACTTCTATAATCTACCCATCATCCTATAAAAAAAATACTACAAGAATGTATGTCATCCTTTTTCTTTTGCACTACCCCGCCTTGCTTGCCCTCTACCCTAACACTTTTTAGTTGAAACTGAATAGCCAGTGACATGACCAGTGGTTTCAGTACAATACAGGGCTTTTTATCATTAACCAAGGCTATAAGCAATAAACCCCGCTTATGCAGGGTTTATGGTCAATTAAAGTGCGGAGAGGGAGAGATTCGAACTCTCGATGCGGCTATAAACCGCATACCCACTTAGCAGGCGGGCGCCTTCAGCCACTCGGCCACCTCTCCATTAATTATAAAATATTGGGTTGAAAATTTACCTAATAATTTTTCTGTGCCAAACCATTATGCTCGGACAAACTGCTTACCACCAATTTGCTGAACTGCATTTTTTAATTCAAGTTTTAGCAAGATCTGCAACAGGGCTGTGATATTCATATCAACGGAATTTGCCAATTCATCAATATGAACAGGATCATGTCCCAAATTTTGTATTATTATTCGTTCATCGTCAGTCAATTCAATTGAAATCTGTTTTTGCACACTTTTAACAGGATTAAATAATCGCGGATTTATCTCACGGATAATCTCTTCTCCGCTGTAAACAGGTATTGCTCCATTACGGATAAGGCGATTCGCACCTACACTTTGTTTATCTGTAATTCTTCCGGGGACAGAAAAAATATCCCGATTTTGATCCACTGCGTTTAGAGCCGTTAAAATCGCACCACTTCTATCTCCTGCCTCCACCACTACTGTGGCATGAGCTAATCCAGAAATAATTCTGTTCCGTTGTGGAAAATTTCCACGATCCGGTTTTGTCCCCAATTTAAACTCACTGATCAGAGTCCCTTTTTCACAAATCTCTTCTGTTAGTCTTTTATTTTCAGCAGGATAAATCACATCTATCCCCGACCCTAATACTGAAATAGTCCTACCACCACCTTCAACAGTTGTTCTATGGGCAATCGTGTCTATTCCACGTGCCAAGCCACTTACGATGGTAATATTATTAGAAATAAGGTCTGATGTAAGTTTCTGTGTCACAGATTTACCATAAGATGTAAACCGCCGTGTGCCAACAATCGCAACAACATCTTCTTTATACTGCAGTGGCTGGCCTTTGCAATACAATATCACTGGCGGGTTGTAAATCTTTTTCAGTAGCATTGGATAATGATCATCCCAAAATGAAACAATTGAAATTCCAAATTTTGATGCTGCTTCTAATTCCTGAATTCCAAAATCAAAATCATTATAATTTTTTATCTGTTGCGCAGATTTCTTATCAATCCCATTAACAGTACATAATTCTTTGATAGATAATTCAAACGGATTGATATCCACGCCCATGTTTGAGACTAATAAGCGAACCCTATATCGTCCAATTTTGGGCACATTCAAGAGGTTTATCAGGTGTTTCAAATCCAATTATTGTACCGCTTTTGACAATGCTGAAATAAGAGTTCCCAAACCATCACCAGATACAGCTGAAATGACTAGAATATCTTGGTCAAATTCTTCCCATTCTTCTGCTAATTCATTTCCAATATCAGATTTTGTGCGGCAAATCAAAACAGGCTTTATATCCAAATCCGGATTGAACTGAAGAATCTCATTTTCCAATGTTTTAAAAGATTGAAAGGGTGTTTCATCAGTCCCATCAATCAAATAAAGTAAAATTTTATTACGTTCAATATGTTTTAAGAACTGATGGCCCAATCCCTTTCCATCACTGGCCCCTTCAATCAAACCGGGAATATCCGCCATGACAAAGGAACTATAATCACCATATTTCACAATTCCCAAATTCGGTTCAAGTGTCGTGAAAGGATAATCGGCGATTTTTGGTCGCGCAGCAGAAATTCTAGATAGTAAGGTTGATTTTCCAGCATTGGGTAGCCCCACCAATCCAACATCAGCCAGTACCTTTAATTCAATTTCATAATGTCCTGTTTCTCCAGGTAATCCCGGCTGGGCTTTGCGTGGTGCCCTGTTGGTGGCTGTTTTAAAACGGATATTACCTTTCCCGCCTATCCCACCCTTACAAACAATAATTTCTTCGCCATTCTCAACAAGATCTGCTACAATAGTATGGTCACCTTTCTTCCGGATCAAAGTTCCTACGGGTACAAGGACAGTTACATCTTTGCCACCCTTCCCGGCTTTTCTGGAACCGCCGCCGGCACCACCATCATCTGCTTTATATTTTCGCCTGTATCTTACATCCTGAAGGGTATGCAAATTCGCATCTGCTTTAAAGTAGATATGGCCACCCCGACCACCGTCACCACCGTCTGGGCCACCTTTAGGGACGAATTTTTCCCGTCGGAAATGCACTGCACCTTTACCGCCATTCCCGGCCTGGAGTTCAACTTGCGTAAAATCGATAAACATAAATCTTTTAACGGAATTTTTCCGTTATGAATTTAAAGATGAATTTATATATCAGAAAAAATTTAGGCCATATTGGCAATAATTTCGCCACCAAACTCGGAGCATTTCAATTTAGTTGCCCCTTCCATAAGCCTATGAAAATCGTAGGTAACACGTTTTTTCCCAATCGCTCCCTTGATTCCATTTACAATTAAGTCGGCGGCTTCCTGCCAGCCCATATATTCTAACATCATTACACCTGATAAGATAACAGAGCTTGGATTCACCTGATCTTTTCCGGCATATTTTGGCGCAGTACCATGAGTTGCTTCAAAAATGGCGCGACCAGTGATATAATTTATATTTGCACCTGGGGCAATCCCAATTCCGCCTACAATTGCTGCCAATGCATCTGAAATGTAATCTCCGTTCAAATTAAGAGTGGCAATCACGTCATATTCTGCAGGGCGTAATAAAATTTGCTGTAGGAATGCATCTGCGATCACATCTTTTACAATGAGTTCTTTTCCGTCTTTTTTGATAATCTGCCATGGGCCACCATCTAGATCTGTTGCCCCGTAGTCCCTTTTCGCCACTTCATATCCCCAATCCCGAAATGCACCTTCAGTGAACTTCATGATATTCCCTTTATGGACAAGTGTTACAGAATTTCGTTCATGAGATAATGCATAATCAATGGCTGCTCGGACCAATCTTTCTGTCCCCTCTATAGAGACAGGTTTTACGCCCAAACTACATGTATCAGGGAAACGGATGTTAGTCACGCCCATTTCATTGATGAAAAATGATTTTACCTTTTCTAAGTCTTCTGTCCCTTCCATCCATTCAATACCTGCATAAATATCCTCGGTATTTTCTCTAAAAATGGTCATGTCCACCAAGTCTGGTTCCTTTACCGGTGATGGCACGCCTTCAAACCATCGCACAGGACGAACACATGCAAAAAGATCCAGTTTTTGACGAAGCGCCACATTCAAGGAGCGGATTCCACCCCCGATCGGCGTCGTTAAGGGCCCTTTAATTGCAACAAGATGATCCTGAATAGAATCAAGCGTGGCTTGTGGAAGCCATTCTCCAGTTTTATTGAAAGCTTTTTCCCCAGCTAAAACTTCAATCCATTCAATTCGTCGAGAATTGCCATAGGCTTTTTCAACTGCGTTATTAAATACATGTACGGCTGCATTCCAAATATCAGGACCAATACCATCTCCTTCTATAAAAGGAATGAATGGGCATTCCGGAACTATCAATCGTCCATTTTCCATTTTCATCTTTTGAGCGCCATTCATACTGCAGTTTCTCCCGCTTTCTTTTTGGTATCAGTTTTTGGTTTTTCTTTATTTTCTTTATTGTCCTTAGGTTGTGCGGTTTTATCCTTATTTTTATAATCTGTTAGATAAAACCCGGAACCCTTAAAAATTAGACCCGTGCCGCCACTTACAATTCGTTTTACAGCACACTTTTCCTGTTCACAATTTGGTTTTTGTGTTAAGACAGAAGATGTCATGGTTTGAAAATGTTCGAACCTCTCTCCGCATTCTGAACAAATATAGTCGTAGGTAGGCATTAAAAATGATTTATTATAGTAAAATTCTAGTATCGAAGTTAAAAATAATCAAACGGAGTATTTAGACAATAATGCTTCATTTACACAAGATGGGACAAAAGCGGAAATATCTCCACCATTTTTTACCACATCCTTTACAACCGTAGAATTCAAATGAATATATTTTTCATCAGGCATCATAAATAAGGAAGCAATGTCTGGGTTAAGATGAAAATTCATCATAGCCATCTGAAATTCAAACTCAAAATCGCTTACATGTCGAAGACCTCGAATGATGGCAATTGAATCAGAATCTTTTGCATAATCAACTACAAGCCCCGTGAATTGGTTTACTTTAATATTTTTGATATGCTTTGTTGAATCGGTTATTAAAGACAATCTTTCTTCAACAGTGAATAATGGCTCTTTTTCCACATTTATAGCAACAACAAATTCAAGAACATCAAATAATTTTGCTGCCCGAGTTGCAATATCGATATGCCCATTGTGAATAGGATCAAATGTTCCTGGATAAATAATTTTTCTCATAAGTTTGTCCAAGTTAATATTCGTGTAATTCCATAATCAGTCACATCTGCGTCTAAAAATGGAGCCTGACTCTTTTCACATTCTAGAATGAGTTTACCATTTTTATTTAAACGTTCATAAATTGTTTCTACAAGAGTTTTAAGATCAAATCGACCGTAAGGTGGGTCGGCAAAAATAAGGTCAAAAGATCTGCCTTCTTTTAAAAAGCTAAATACATCCATCTTAATAAAAGAATAATCTACCCCATGAAATTTCAGTGAGTTTTCTTTCATTAATGCTAAACTTTTTCCATGTTTTTCTACAAAAGTGACAGAGGAAGCACCTCGACTTGAAGCTTCTAATCCCATAATTCCGGAACCGGAAAAAAGATCCAAAACAGATGAATAATGAAAAGGAACCAGTTTATCAAAAATACTTTTTCTCACTCTTGATTTTGTTGGACGATATGGCATTTTTATAGACATTTTAATGGGAATGCCTTTGAATCGTCCTGCAAGGATTTTCATTCAATCTTCCAGGATAGAAACATAAAATCCAGCTCTTGGTTCGGGATGGTCAGCTTCGTTGAATAGGACAAACTTCCTGAGAAGTATCTCATCGCCGACATTGGAAATGATAGCGCTAGCTTGAAGAATATCCGCTTTATTTCTCACCCAAATGAGCATGGGCCCATATATCTGATTTTCTGTAAATACCTGTTCAAAATACTTTAAAGAATAATCAGTAAGTAATGTATCCAGTTGAATCATCAAATCCATTTTAGATAAACCACCTGTTGCCACATCTCTCGAATTTTCTGGAAGGTCAAAACTATAATACCATAAAAAGATTGTACTGTCTTGTCCCGTCGCTTCCACTGAGAAAGATGTTGGACTTACATCCAAAATATTTTCTATATTGGGATTGATGCCGCTTAAATATTCTAAACTCACAAAAGTTTTACTAATAGTGAGTGAATTATAACGATCCAGATCTGTTTGAGTTAAGATCGATAATAGAGCTGAAGTAATAGACTTGGATTGTTTCAGCAGATTATTTGATGGTAGCTGGATTCCCTTTGGCTTGGAAATTTCATTTACTGGTTCTCCCGAACGTTCAATGAAAAAACCTTTATCCACTCCAAAATATTGATTATTCAATTCTCGTTTTAATTTGAAAATATTGAACGCGATAAATAATCCAACAATTAAGATAAGCCCAAGAGCAGGCCCTCTAATTATTTGGTGAAATACCTTTTCTATAATTTCTTCCTTTTCATCTATTACTTCTGGTTCAGCAATAACATCTTCTTCCACCTGCGTTGGAATAACATTTGTAAAAAAGAAATCGACTATACCCGGTTCATCGAAAAAGTTAAAAGAATGGCCAACAGAGTGACTGGTAATCAATTGTGTTAATTGGTTTGCTTCAAATTCTGGAATACCTCCTACATGCTGATTATTAATATCCACACCCTCAAACGGCAATGGAATCCTGAGATCTGATGATTCCCATGCAGTGGTTGATTGGCGGCCCAATTTTTGTGGACAAAAAACAGGAATATCATCTAATTCAGATTCTTCCAGCCCCAATGCAGCCAAAGTAATTTCGTTTTTTTCATCTGTGGTAGAAATTACTTTTGGTACCCCTCCAGTAAATGCAACCTTACCCATGTCAAAGCGGTTATTCTGAACTTTCATAAAGTTATACTGATTGCCTATTCGCTGTATAATTGCAGCTTCCGACATGCCGGACCCATCAAGATAAAGTGAACTCACAGGCCCCATCCAATGCGGTGTGCCACCTAATTCAGTAATAGTAAGCTTAATTGTTCTTATAAGGGCATTTGAAACACTACAAACATGTATATTGGATTCATCTGGTAGATAGACTTGTCCGAAAATGGAAACAGCCTGCGAATTTGGTCTGGCTTTTTGTGATTCAAGCCAATAGATATAATCTATACTGTCTTCCCTTGAAAGATCTTGATCTGATTCTACAATGGAATGTGTAATTATTTTGTCGGGGAGACCTACAACAACCTCTTGGCCATCAAAGGGATATGTCTCTTTTGATTTACGGAGTGCTGATGCTAAAACGGAGTTTAATTCCGCTTCATCATAAATAATAGATGAGATGCTTTCTGTAAATGGAACTCGACCCAGACTCTGCAATACAAATGAATCACCATCGCGAACCCAAGCGCCACAAAGGAGAAATGTATCTGAAATAACTAAGCCAACCATATGCGCTCAGTCAGTTTAATCCCAGCTTTTTTGTCCGTCTTTAATTATACCGTGACTATTTGCCTTGAAGGAGAATAATAGATAACGGGGTTCTTTGATAGTTTCTTTTATCGGACTTGAAACTTTCAAACTAGCACCATCTTCTCCAATTTCCATTAGATAGGGAATATTAGTAAGTGGGCAATAATAATTTGAAGAATCGGGTAAATACGTTTTATAATACTCTATTGCTTCAACGCGCTTCATAGGCTCTTCTTTTACAATTTCAATGAAATTTTCATCGCTTTCATATTCAGGTAGATCTTTTTTTCGGATAAAGGATGTATCAATTCTACCTAAATCTTCTGCAAATATTGCAATTTGAACCGTAGTGTCATTGACTGTGTCCCTTCGAAAACTTTTAAATCCAAATGTTGTGTCAAATTCAAACTCAAAAGATTCGCCAATATCTATAGAAAATACCTTCCCGCCAATATTGATCTCCTGCTCACCTATGTATAATGAGTCCGCCACAATAGAATCCCTGGTTGCATTTATCAAGGCCATGGCTTCCAGAGAATTCGGATTGTAGTTTCCGGTCAAGCTTGAATAAAATACCTGAATATCATAAAGATTATTCATTCTATAACGACTTTCTTTCTGAAAATGTGCCTCTTCCTCCCAAATTGCAACTGGTACATAGATTACAATTATTAAGAAAAACGTCGCAAGTATTATTGCAATTTCAAGAAGATCAGTTTTATTTTGTTGGGACAAGTTCATATTTATCTAATTATAAGGTGATTTGTGGTTTCAACTTTTCAAGTGTCTTAGGGCCGATTCCTTTTACTTTTAAAAGATCATCAAAACTTTTAAATGGCCCGTAATCATCGCGAAATCGAATAATTCTTTCAGCAGTAACAGTTCCAATTTTTGGAAGTTTTACCAAATTCTGCTTTTTGGCAGTATTGATATTAATAATTTCTGTCTGCAGTTTAGAATCATTTTCTGTAGATAACTCAGACGAATTTAACCCTTTTCTTTTACTAGTATCATATGCTAATCTTGCTTTTTTTTCAAATGATTCCTTTTCTATTGAAGCCATGGGTTTAAAATCGTCATACAGATGGCTTCCTTGGTATAATTTTACTCCATACCCGAGCATAAGTGTACAAACTAGAAAAAGAATGACATGCTTTTCCCGTTTAGTGAACAATGTCATTAAATATCTATTTTCGATAGAGGATTTAGAATTGGTTCAAGATCATTTCCAAGCGATTCAATCAGTTTTTTCGTACTTCTGGATAATTTTGTGGGTGTTTCAATCTGTATCTTTACCAGTTGGTCTCCATTAGACCTACTCCTTAATCGTGGAAACCCTTTGCCTTTCAATCTCAAGACTTGACCTGATTGGATCCCCGCTGGAATCTTGAGCCCTGCTTTACCATCTACAGTAGGGATTTCTATCTTTCCTCCTAATACAGCAGTGGGATACGAAATTGTGACTTCAAGCAATACATTTTCACCGTCTCGCACAAAATATTCATGATCTTCTTCCATAAATACAATGATTAGATCACCGGGAGTTTTTGATATATTCTCATTCCCTTGCCCATTCAAAGTCATATAATTCCCTTCCTCCACTCCGGCAGGAACATTCACTTTAATGGTTTCTTCTTTTTTGATCATTCCATCCGGACCTGATCCGGTAGGACGGTTTCCAATCCTTTTACCGGAGCCCTCGCAATGAGGGCACACAGATGTGGATCGCATATGTCCAAGAATCGTATTCTGTACTGTAGAAACTTGCCCCTGGCCTTTGCAGGTAGGACATGTGATAAAATCAGCACCTGGTGCAACGACAGATCTTTTAATCTTAATTTTTTTCTCAATACCCTTTGCAATCTCTTCAAAAGTTAATTTCAATTTAATCTGGATATCAGTCCCACGCCCTCGAGATCGACCTCTGCCACTACCTCCAAAGATACTCTCAAAGGGGCTTCCACCAAAAATATCACCGAATTGCGAAAATATATCATCCATACTCATATGGACACCACCACCACTAAACCCACCAGGACCGCCACCTGCATCACCCATCCCTACACCAGCATGTCCAAATTGATCATAACGAGACCGTTTTGGGGCATCACTTAATATAGAATATGCTTCTGCTGCTTCTTTAAAATTCTTTTCTGCGTCCTTATTATCAGGGTTGCGATCTGGGTGATATTTCAGAGCAAGTTTTCGGTAAGACTTTTTAATTTCATCTTGAGTTGCATTTTTGGAAACACCAATTATATCATAAAGATCTCTCATTTCTTATTCACAATCACTTTTGCATGGCGAATCACTTTATCACGATAAGTATATCCCTTTTCAAAAACGCTCAAAATCACATGGTCATCCATGGATTCATCTGTTTGTGTCATCATTGCATCGTGTATCTCAGCATCCATTTCGTCTCCAACTTCACCAAATGATTTTACATCTAACGATTCTAGATATTTTTGGATCTTTACATCCACTAATTTCATCCCATCTTTCAATGATTCATTAGTTGCATTGGATGAGCCGAGCATTCGGTCAAGATCGTTCATGATAGGAATAAATCCTTTGATTATATTTTCACCATCATACTTTAATAATGCAGATAATTCATCTGCTTTTCGTCGTCGAAAATTGTCAAATTCAGCTTTAAGTCGAAGATGTTTATCCTTTGTTTCTTCCAACTGCATCTCCAATGATTTGAGAATTTCCTTATCTTTTGAAAGTTGTTTAGAAACTTTGGCTTTAGCTGTTTTCGAGCTTGATTTTCTTTTTGATTCTTTTTTTAATGTTTTAGGCACAATTCACCCTAAATAATAGTTTTATTGAAAAAATACAGCCCGGAATTTAAGAGCTTGTATTCCCTTTGGACAATGACAGAAAAGTTATGCTATTTTAAAAAGTTAGATGCAGCACGATAACTGCCAAGCAACGTAATGACAACAACTAAAGAAAAAAGCCAGATCCATACGACTGGGTTAAATGAAAGACGAATGCTCCAAGATGTAAAATTGGTAAAAATATAATTAATAGCTTTAACTGATCCTAAAAGAGCTGGATACACTAATAAAGACGAAATGAGACCAATAAAAACTCCCTCTATGATAAAAGGTAATTTAATGAACATCCTGCTGGCGCCAATCATTTGAAGAGATCGGATCAATTCTTTACGAGAATAAACGGATAATTTCACTGTATTATAAATGATCAAAACAGCCAAAATAATAACTATCCCAGCCAAATAAGGAAACCTATCTATAACGCGGCTGTAATTTCTTTCAATTTTCTTAATTAAGTTGCCCTGATAACGAACGTCTTCAACTTGGCCTATTGATCTAATTTTCTTAATTATAGGTTCCACCCTGATTAAATCTCTGCTAGTCCTGGATAAATTCACCACGGCACTCACTGGCAATGGATTATATCCTAATATATCCATTATATCTTCACCGAACTGATCTTTAAAAATTCGGACTGCATCTTCTTTTTCAATAATCGTTGCGGTACGAACACCTTTGATTTTTTTTAATTGGTGAATCAGTCCAACGGATTCTTCATTGGAAACATCTTGCTTAAAAAACACCTCTATCTTGTATTTTGACCTGAGATACTGTAATACTTTATGAGTATTATCTCCCGCGGTAGCTAAAAGGCCCACAATGAACAATGAAATGAACAAAGAGATGATAGCTGTGAATGCCGTCATTTTATGTCGCCAAACATTCTTCATGCCCTCAGTAATAAGGTAAAAAAACTTATCCATTACCGTCCTCGTAAAATACCATCTTTGAGTTCATAGATCGGTCGACCTCGCCCTTTAATCAAATTATAATTATGAGATGCCATTAAGATAGTAGTCCCAGTTTCATGGATTGTTTCAAGAAGCCTCACCAATTCAAAAGAAGCAACAGGATCTAAATTCCCTGTGGGTTCATCTGCAAGCAAAATATCAGGCTCCTTTATAATAGCTCTCGCAAGGCAAGCACGTTGCTGTTCCCCGCCAGATAATTCATTTGAAAAATGATGATCTTTTCCTTCTAAACCTACAAGTTCAAGTGCTTCTTCTACCCTTTCAGGAATTTCTCGTGCTGAATGCCCAAGAACATGCAAAGGAAGTGCAACATTCTCAAATAGGTTTCGGTCATCCAATAGTTTATAATCTTGAAAAACCATCCCAATGGATTTACGAGCTATTGGAATTTTTCGTTTTGTAATGCTCTTTGATGAAAAACCATTTACCTTAACACGTCCAGCATCAGGTAGTAAATCAAAATACATTAATCGCATGAGGGTAGTTTTACCAGAACCCGTTGGACCAATCAAAAAGGAGAACTCTCCATCCTCGATGGTTAGGCTTAAATTATTAACCCCAGAACCCTTTTCGTGAGCATAAGTTACATTTTGGAATTCAATCATGAAAAAATCAAGTGTGTTTTAAGATGCTGAAAATAGGAAGAATACAAATACATTGAATGGTTTTTCTTCGTCTAATCATAAGAAAGTATACCTTTTAGTAAATATTGGTTTTCCAATTATTTTTCGATGGGAATTTTTGTAGCTTCCGCATCTGTAAAAAATACATTATTTGGCGACATGGACACTAATATCATTCTAGATTGTATTCTAGTTATCATTTCTATTATCATGCTTTGGAAAGGTGCGGACTGGCTAGTTGACTCAGCTTCCGAGATTGCACATACTCTAAAAGTGTCTGATTTGATTATCGGACTTACAGTTGTAGCCTTCGGGACATCCGCACCGGAATTTGCTGTAACCATTAGCGCTGCAATATCGCAACAAACAGATATATCCATTGGGAATGTAATTGGTTCCAATATTTTTAATCTTGGTTTTATTCTTGGTGGTACAGCCATAATTCATCCCATAACCACATCATCAAAATTATTTAACCGTGATGGGCTCTTTTTGCTTATCACAACGGCATTGATCTTTTTTCTCTTTTTCGGTTTTGATGGTTGGACTCCCAATGATTCATTTACTATTATTGAAGGTATATTATTATTTTCCTTATTAATTGGGTATGTTGCTTTTCTATTTATTAAAAAAGATCCTCCAGAAGAAGTGCACCCTCACAATGCCAGTTGGAAATCCTATGTCTTTTTTATGATCGGTCTTTTCTTAATAGTTTATGGCGGACACCTTATGGTGAAACATGCATCCAGTGTAGCCCATTATTGGGGCGTATCTGATTGGGTCATTGCCGTAACCATTGTAGCTGCAGGAACATCGGCACCTGAATTTGCAACGTCCATATCAGCAGCGCTAAAAGGACGGCATGGGATTGCATTGGGTAATTTGGTTGGGAGCGATCTTTTTAACTTATTGGGTGTGTTGGGATTAGCAGGAATGATTAATCCAACATTAATCGGAGAAGATATATATAGTAGTGTTTTTCTTCTCGTAATTATGGTAGGGCTTACCCTATTTATGATTCGTACCAATTGGCGAATCAGTCGTGCAGAAGGAACAATCCTCGTCGTGATTAATCTGATCCGCTGGTATTACAATTTCGCATCTTAGGCATATAAATTATTCTCATTGATGTAATCCCAAACGGGGAGCGTCACCATATACCGAATTGTTTTATTTTCTACCCATCGATGGCGAATATTGCTGGATGAAATTTCAAAACGAGGAATATTGGCAAACTGTATGCGATGGAGGATCCAGGATGGAATATCACTAGGACGAAAACCGGGACGAATTGCAACAATCACTTGACACTCATTCAATATTTCTTTTGAATCTTTCCAATTATGAAAGTCGAGTAAACTATCGCTTCCAATCAAATAAAATGTATCATTGATGTCTGAACCTGTCTCTTCCATGATGGCCCTGATTGAGTCAATGGAATAAGAAACTCCTCGCCGTTTAATTTCCACATCAGATATTTCAAAATTTGGATTTCCTTCAACGGCAATTTGAAGCATCTCAAGACGGTTTTTTATAGGTGTGATCTCTGTTTTATGCGGGGGTTGATAAGCAGGAATAAACAGGATTTTATCAAAATTTTCTGCTTCACAAACTGTTTGAGCAATAAGCAAGTGTCCTATATGAGGCGGATCAAATGTACCACCAAATAAACAAATTTTCATTATTGCCCCTTTTCAATCTTTTTTTGAATATCTTGGATTACTTCCTTTGCATCATCAAAAAGACCTTGTTCTGTCAGATTCATTTCATTTTCAGCTAACAAATCTTGTGCTTCATTAATTTGGCGATTATTTGCCAGAGCTTTAATCATTCCTTGGCGAGCAAGATGTACCACAGAAGTATCGTAATAATTATCAATAACACGTTCGAAGGCAATTTTGGCGGATTCAAATTCATCCATTTTCATGTAAAGAATCCCCGTTTCGTACAATTTCAGCCCTAATTTTTCCCGCAATAATTCAATAGATGTTAATGCTTCTTCCTTGAGTTTTGAATGTTGGAAATCGTCTAAGAATTCCTGATATCGTTCCAGAGCTTTTTCCGTATACTCTTGATCATGGTAATATTTAGGTGATTCAATCCGGTACGCTTCACAAATCTTAAAACGAGCGTCTTCGACAAAAGGGCTAAACCCCATACGCCGTGTAAGCTTTTCATATTCGGCGATTGCTTCTAAATATTCTTCATTCCTGAAATAAGCTTCTCCCAGAAAATATTGGGCATCATCTCCCAGATCCGAACCAGTACCTCGAATAACAATCTGTTTAAAATCAAGCTGGGCTTGAAGGTATTTCTCATTATCCAAATTTTTCAAACCAATATTGAATTGCTCCTGCAGGTCAATTTCATCATTATGTCTTGATCCGGCACAAGAGCTCAGAAATAGGGTAAATATTATAATGATACAGTAATGTAATTTTTTCATATTATTAAAAGTTTATAGTTAAAGCAACACCACCAACACCGCCAGGGTTATAAGGGTTGTATAATAAACTTACATCCGTTTCGATGGTTGTTGGGTTCTGTTTTTCACGAGATTGTTTCTGGTTAGTCAGGACGGCCTCTAACCCACTAATTACATGGTTAAATAATAAGGCAGTAATACTAAATTTTGCCATATCTAACATTTTATTCGATTCAAATCTTTGATCAAGATAGTCTGCTTTCAAAGGTGTTTTAATCACAATTTCAGTACTGTCTTCTAATTGTTTTTCTTCCCAATACCAATCTGTGTTGGCATCTGACCATCCACCAACAAATTGATCATATTTTCCAATATTTTCATAAAAATGACGATCTCGTACTACATTGACTAAATCTGAATCTAAATATCCCGAAATCATCCCTAAACTGTCAGATGTGATAAATTCACCATATTGAGCAGCAAGATTACCAGACAAATGCAATAATAAATGATGCGTTCCTTCATAATTACTCATGGCCCTGAAATCATTTTCTGTCCATTGCCTGCCATTATGTTCAATTTTACCGTTAGGACCATTTTCAGTAAATAAATACCAAGTGTATAGATCCCAATAAGAATCAGCAAAACCCCAGTATTCATTTCTCAATGTTTTCGCCTTTTTTATAAAATAGTCCCAGGCTACAATACTGCCAAGCTCTACGCCTAAAAAGGAAGCCGTTTTCCACATAGGAGACTTATTATAATACTGCCCGGACCCAGGAAGAACCAAGGACATGATAAGTGGTTTCCCTGGATAATTAATACTTGGTTCTTCAATGATAACCACAGATGATGAGTCCTGTGCCATCATTGGAGTTAAGAGTAAAAAAAACAGGCTAAAAGTCAAAAAGAACTTTAACATAAGTTCGCCCTTCATTTCCATATGTGATTGTTTCTTCATTAATCTTACGTTCAAATTTGTTTATAGGTTGATGATATTCCACCTCTATAGCGGTGGGGAAGTTATAAAAGGAAAACCCATTCAACCGCCATTGAATTCCCACTGATTTTTTTAATGAATATGTGTCTGTCCAAGCATCTCCAACTTGAAAAATGGCACCTAGTGTACTATTTTGCCAAATTGTCCACTTTGCTTTATAATGCTTTTCCATAAAAATTGGCATCCGGAATGTTGCATCTATCATTGCACTGTGTGTGCCTTGAATAGAATAGAATGGATATCCCTTCAACCCCGGTAGCCCACCCAAATAAAAATGAAAAAATGAATCAACATCATTATTGGAAATCCAACCAACTTGACTCGTTAAAGAGACTGTCCATCTTTTTTGCCATGGCAGCTCATAATAATAGGATCCACCTAGCTGAATTCGTCCAAGATTATTATCTTTAAACTTTTCAGTTAATGTCCCCGACTCTGATAAATCCAATCCCTCAATAAAATCATTATTTTCTAGATCAATTTTAGACCAAACCTTAAATCCTTTGGATGGATTAATCGTTTTATCTAATCTTCTTTTCACCATATCTAATGACCAATCTCCACTCAATGACCATCCGCGAAAATAATCATAGGCTGCACCTGCTTCAATTCCTTCTGAAGGTAAATTTTGATTAATGAATGCCCGGTACCATTGCCTGGTTCCGGAAAGTTCTAACAAACTGCCAAAAATGGGAATTTTCATTCCAGTCCGAAATTGAACCAATCTAAATTTTATATCATCTTCAATATCGTAAATCCCTTGATATTTGGAGTTATCCGTTGTATTTCGAGTTAAATAGAAGGTTTCAAAAAACAGTGTTGGGTAAAATCGTTTAAAATCAAAAATAAAAAAAAGATCTACATCATTGAGTTTATTTAAGGATGCTCCGCCAAAAACCGACAACCGGTTAATCACTTCACTTGAATAAAAATAATAACCTGGTTTAAGGGTACCATAGTCCATCATCAACTTGGGCATAATGAACATATTGGGAAATTGATCTACATAAGACTTCGCTTCAGTTTTATTAAGGGTCAAAATAGGCTCAGAAAACCCTGAATTATTTTGATAGTAATTGGGTGAATAACCAACGAAATCTTCTGGAATCAAGTGAATTGAATCTAGAAGTGAGATGGTGTATGCTCCATTTTTATATAAAGAATATAAGACCCGTCCATCTTTAGCAATATCCGGCATGAATGCTCCACCGGTTAGATTGGTAATATATCCAGATGTTGTATCTATTGGATTCACCATAAATAAATTATATATCCCACTCTTATCTTGGGAATAAATTTGCACTCCACTATCGGAAATGGACATATTCCTTTCATCGAAATGTGGATCGTTTTTATAAAAGCCCTGCGTCCCAGTTGCAGGGTCAAACTGCGTTTTAATAATAGCTTCACCCGTTTCCGGATCGAAATGCATATCGCCCGATATTTTTTCACCTGTTTCGGGATCAAAGATGGGCTGTTGTTGTGTTTCGCCAATTCCCTCCGTTTTTAAATCAAAATACCCAATATTTCTGTAATGGTGAGATGTGATATCGAAAAATAAAGAATAAGACGATTTATCATAGTTTAAATGGCTTAGAATGGGACGCTCAGTGAGATTACTCATCTTTCTTGATTGACTTGACTTTAAATCTAAAATGAATATATCCTGACCACCATCGTGAGTGGCCAGATAAGCGATGGTACTGTCTTTATCAATAAAAACCGGGTTAAATGCCCGAGCATCAAATGTCAACCTTTCTTCTTTTTCTGTCCCAAAACTGTAAGAATAAATATCATAGAACATTGAGCCATGCTTGTTGGGAAATTTCGGCTTTTTACTATAATAGATAATTTCGCCATTTGAATGCCATGTCGGTGCAGAATGTACACTGCCCATAAGTTTTTTTTCTTCTCCTGTATCCATATCGTAATAAAATAAATCAGTTTGCCCAAAATAATCATTCTTCTTGTTTGAAAGATATGCAAATCCATTTTTTTCTGGATGCCATTTCGGAAATATGTTGGTCGTCCCTTCTTTCTGGACCTGTATGCCTTCAACTGGATTTATCTCAATGGGCGATACAAGCATATTATATTTTAATTCCAGTGATGTTTTAAATGAATCATAGACATCATTCCCATGATCCCCTAAAACATTCTCCATGGCATCTCCAATTGAGAATTGAATTGGAGATGAAAGTTCAATCATGATTTCTTTCAATTTTTCAGACCCGTATTCATTTGCAATAAAAGTTGAAAGTGCAAAACCAGAATTATAGGTCGATTCATTCCCAATTCCTTTTTTACCAAAGGTATTCATTTCTGTAAAAGATAATAATTTCCCATGGATTGCCCTATCTCGAAGGATCATATCACGATGGG
>JABHKE010000017.1 GCA_018692355.1 Fidelibacterota bacterium | reverse complement strand
ATTTAGGTGTTCCTGGACAAGAAGGATATAATATTGAAGGGAATAGTTCCAATGATATGATTAGAAAAAATTACCTGGTGGATCAGTTTTATGGACAGGACACACTTTTTGCTCATTACCATATGCCAGGTGAAGGAAATCTTCGCGGTTTTGTTGGAAAGGGAGAGAGAGGCGCTGAAGCGCTCATGGCTACATCTTCCGAGATCAGCATCTATAAAAATTTATCAAAGGCTGATAAAACGGATATCATCCTTGAATTTGCTGCTTTTATTGATGGGGGATTATTTTGGAATCGATTATTTTTGGATCCAATGGATGAATCGTACCGGATTGGTTCCACCTTTAATTCAAGAACCCTGGCTGATGGTGGTGTGGGCCTGAGATTGAAAACGGATATTTTTGAAAAGGATCTTTATCTCAGAATTGATTTGCCATTTTTCATTCATGATAATGAAGACTCAAGCTTTGATAATTTTGAAAATTGGATTATCAGTTTTCAACGAAGTATATAATGATAATAAGGTCTGTCAATTTAAAATTCTACGACGCCCTTTCGATTTTAAAATGTAAACAAAGTAGAGCAATAAATCCGGTTATAGAAAATTGATTGAATTTCTGACGAGAGTTACTAAATTTGCATGTTCGAAGTTTCACAAAAATTTTAACCAACCGATATTTTTTAATAAAATTAATCAGGAGATATAATTGTGATTAAAGAGCTAACACTCCTTTTAGTACTAAACTTTTTTAGCGTTTTCCTCTTCGCACAGGATGAACTTTGCCCTCCAATAGGGCATACAGTTTTTGGAGTAGCATATGATAACTAGAATGCTAAAATATCTATTCATCTGCAATATTATTTATTGCTCTGTATTGATTGCACAAACATCAAGGGATGAAGTCATTCAAATCACTTCTCCAACTGATGGTGAAATTCTTCTTGAGAGTCAAATTATTGTTACATTTGATGTTGCAACATTTTTTCAGATTGACGAGCAACAGTGTGATTATTGCGATGGCCATTTAAAAGTTTTTCTAGATCAAGACTCGATAGGTGTAATTACATCTGCAAATCAGACTAGTTATACAATAAGCGGATTAAGTGCTGGTACACATTTCCTTGAAATTGAAGCTGTTCAACCTTATGGTGAAAGTTTTGATCCTATGGTGAATGATACGGTATCATTCATCTATGGTAATGTCGAGGGTTGTCCTCCCGAATTATTAACTGTTTTTGGCGGAGATGAGGAGAATATCCTTAGCTGGACAGAACCTACTGGGGGTTCTGGTTGCGGTGATTTTGTTGTAACAGGATTACCATTCTCCGATACTGGAACAAATCTGGGCATGGGCGACGAGTGGCCTGTAAGTAGTGGCACCTCCCAAGGAGAAGATGTTGCCTATACATTCAATGTTTCTCAGACAGTTACAATTACTGTTGATATGTGTAGTGAATTAACTGATTATGACTGTAAACTGGAAATATTTACAAATGATAATGATTGTCTAAACCCTATTTCTACAGGAAATTACGATGATGATGGTCCTTTTAATTCTTGTCCGGAAAGTCCTGCAACTTACACTCCGAGTTTACTTGAAAATGTCACTCTATCTCCAGGTCAATATTATATTGTTGTTGACGGTTATGGTGGTGCTACTGGTAATTATGGAATAAACATAACAACATCTGGGCGCAATAATTATAGCCTTATTGAAAACACTATAAAGACAGAATGGCCATTAGAAGAAGTAAAAATGGCTGAGCAAGGGTTAACGGAAGAAGAAATAGAATCTATCACAGAACAAGTGATGGAATCTTATAGGAACCCACCTCAATCTTCTTCTCGCGATATTCCTGAAGAATGTGGAATATTTATTACATATAGAATATATGATAGTGAGACTAATAGTATAATCCATGAGACTACAGATTTGAATTGGTCACACGGTCCTTTGGTAAATGGTACTGAACATTGCTACTATGTTACAGCGCTTTATGAGCAAGGTGAGACTGTTATATCCAGCAATGTAGCCTGTGGCATTCCTCAAAGTTTTACTGCCTCGCCTCCAACCAATGTCTCGGCAACCCCCCTTGATGAAGAAGTATTGGTTTATTGGACAGACCCGACTGTAACACAATTAGGTATTCCATACCTGGAAACCTTCCATCAAGACAGTGGTCTTATTGATCTTTGGCTTATTGACGGAGATAACTGGGTTGTTAGTTCATTTTATGGTAATCCAATACCTGCGATGCAGTTCAGCTATAATCCAACAGTTGAAGATTATGAACAAAGCTTATTCTCTCCTGTTATTCCGATCGGCAACCAGACCTCAGTTGAGGTGAGTTTTGATATATTTTTAAGTGACTATATTAATGGTGAGCAGGATGATGAATATTTATCCGCAGAATATTTTACTGGCACTGGATGGGCAGAAATTGAAACCTGGCGTGCTGACACTAGTTTTGATTGGACGACCTATACAGACACAATTGATAATCTAACCAATTCCCTGCAGGTACGGTTTAGGGCTCACGGTGTCAATTCTTTCGATATTAATTATTGGTTAGTAGATAATTTCCGGGCTAACGGTGTAACCCGCAACGAATACGATTTTGCCGGGTATAACGTGTATTATGGGACAGATGAAAACAACTTACAACTATTCAATACAGACATAGTTCTTTCTGAAACGGATGTATATGTTACAGGATTAACGAACGGTGTTGAATATACTTTTGGTGTTGCTTCCGTCCATGAAGGTGAACCATTCTATTATAGTGATACTATCACTTCTACAGCAACACCTATATGGTTATATGGTGATATAAGCGGT
>JABHKE010000025.1 GCA_018692355.1 Fidelibacterota bacterium | reverse complement strand
TGGTTCATTTCGCGGAGTTCTGTCACTTTCATTAGAATCCCCTCCGTTCGACTATTTTGGTTTTTAGAGGAAGTTTATGACCTGCATTACGAAATGCATCTTCTGCCTCTTCACGAGTTACACCATCAACTTCAAATAATATACGACCCGGTTTGACTACAGCAATCCAATGATCTGGAGCTCCCTTACCTTTACCCATACGGGTTTCAGCAGGGCGAGAAGTCACAGGTTTATCCGGAAAAATGCGAATCCACATTTTTCCAATTTTTCTGACGACTCGGGAAATCACGATACGCGATGCTTCGATTTGCCTAGCCGTGACCCAACCTGATTCAACAGCCTTTAGACCATAATTGCCAAATGCCACATAGTTCCCACGCATAGCCATACCTTTTCTATTGCCACGGTGGACTCGTCTAAATTTTACTTTTTTTGGTTCTAACATTTAAATACTCTTATCGGGTGAATTGTCCGTTGCAAATCCATACTTTTATACCAATAACACCATACTGTGTTTGAGCCTCAGTCAGGGCATAATCAATATCTGCGCGCAAGGTATGCAACGGTACACTACCATCTGAAAATTTTTCACTTCTAGCGATTTCTACACCACCGAGACGGCCAGCAACATTAATACGAATTCCTGCTGCACCCATACGCATGGTAGATTGAATTGTTTTGTTTACCACTCGACGATAAGATATTTTCTTTTTCAATTGATGAGCAATATTTGAGCCAACTAAAGCCGCATCCAACTCTGGGCGCTTCACTTCAGAAATATTAATTTGAGCATCTTTTTTACCTGTCAGTTGGCGTAATTCTTTTTTCAATCGATTCACTTCTTCACCACCGCGTCCAATTACGATTCCTGGACGTGCAGTATGAATTGTGATAGTTACTTTTTTTGAAGTACGAGCGATCTCTACTTTGGAGATTCCGGCATTTGGAAGTCGATGGGAAATATACTTCCGAATCCTTACATCTTCTTCCAATTCATTACGAAAATTATTTTTTGGCGCAAACCAATTGGAACTCCAATTTTTATTGACAATTAATCTATATCCAACAGGATGTGTTTTTTGACCCAAAAGAGACCTCGCTAATTTCCGTCGGTAACGACGATAGTTACATGACTAGTTGGCCGACGAAGCCTTGATGCTCGTCCCATGGACGCCGCACGAAATCGTTTCATCACTGGACCACCGTCAACAAATGCTTCCTTCACACCCAGGCTCTCAGGATCAAAATCCGATTCTTCGTTTTGACTCATCAGATTAGCCACCGCTGATCGTAATGTTTTTTCAATTACACTTGCAGCTTTTTCAGGTGAAAAATGTAATTGATTCAATGCATCTCCAACTTTTAAACCTCGCATACTGTCAAGGGTTTTACGGATCTTCCGAGGAGATTGGTGTATATATCGCGCAACTGCTTTAGCTTCCATGGTTATTATTTCCTGTCACCAGAATGAATTCTGAACGTACGCGTGGGTGAAAATTCACCTAATTTATGTCCTACCATAGTTTCATAAATAAAAACTGGAATAAACTTGTTCCCATTGTGAATTGCAAGAGTATGACCAACAAATTCTGGCGTAATCATTGAACGACGTGACCATGTTTTAATCACTTTCTTTTTACCACCTTCATTAATCTGTTGAATTTTTTTCAAAAGTTTTTCATCGACAAATGGTCCTTTTTTAAGAGAGCGTGCCATATTTTTTTATCGTCTCCGTTTAACGATCATTTCGTTAGATTTTTTATTTTTCTTACGTGTTTTATACCCCTTGGTTGGTTTTCCCCAAGGCGTGGTTGGATGACGTCCGCCTGAAGATTTGCCTTCTCCACCTCCCATAGGGTGATCCACTGGGTTCATTGCGACACCTCGCACTTTAGGGCGACGCCCCAGCCATCGCGTGCGACCAGCTTTACCGGATACAACTTGTTCATGGCTACGATTACCAACCTGACCAATTGTAGCCATGCAGTTTTCTCGAACCATTCGAACTTCACCGGAAGGTAATTTTAATGTACAAAACCCATCTGCGTGTGCCATAACTTGGGCTGAAGATCCCGCCGATCGAACTAATTGCCCGCCCTTACCAGGCTCCATTTCAATGTTATGAACAAATAAACCTGCTGGTATGTTTTTTAACTGAAGAGCATTGGCAACTTTCAATGGTGCATTATCACCAGAAAGGATTGGGTCTCCCACTTTTAAGCCTAATGGCGAAAGAATGTAACGCTTATCACCATCAGAATAATGAATAAGAGAAATATATGCAGAACGGTTTGGATCATATTCAATTGTTGCTACTTTTCCTGGAATATCAAATTTATTCCGTTTGAAATCTATTAATCTATAGCGACGCTTATGTCCACCGCCGCGGTGGCGAATTGTGATACGTCCTGTGTTATTTCTTCCACCACTTTTACGTAAAGCCCTTGTTAGTCTTTTCTCCGGTTTGTCGGTGGTCAAATCTGCAAAATCTGGACGAGACGCAAATCTTGAGCCTGGCGTGACTGGTTTTAATTGTCTAATACCCATGATTAGCTCGCAGTATCTCCACGCAATAGGTCGATTGTCGATCCAGATTCCAAGGTAATAACTGCTTTTTTATAATCAGAACGTTTTCCGGTAGTACGAATAGTATGCCCTCCGCTTCGGACCGTCATCTGCTTATGCTTTCCAATCCGATTCATAGTTGCTACTTTTACTACTTTAACTTCAAATTTTGATTCAACAGCTTTTTTGATTTCAGTTTTATTTGCACCCGGAGAAACGAGAAATGCAAACTTGTTTTCGCGCTCTTCAAGGATAGCCATTTTTTCTGTTAAAATTGGTTTAATAATAATTTTTTGATACATGATTATCCTGCTAGTATATCGGTTAAAACAGTTATGCTGGCTCTATCTATCACAAGAGTATCACAGTCAATAATATCATAAGTGCTGACTTTTGCAGCTTCCACGAGATAGACATCTTGAAGATTGCGCGATGCTTTATCTAAATTTTCATCCATTCCCGTAACCAAAAGTGTGACTTTTGTATTTTGAAGATCTAATTTTGTTAAAACAGAAATAAAATCGGATGTTTTATGGCTGGTAAGCGTGAAGTCATCGACAACAACCAACTTTCCTTCCGCTGCTTTATTAGATAAAACTGAACGTCGAGCCAAACGACTAACTTTTTTAGGTAATTTATGATTATACCCATGCGGTTCTGGACCAAAAACAGTTCCACCGCCTTTCCACAAAGGAGATCGAATGGTCCCTGCACGGGCCATACCACGGCCTTTTTGCTTAAAGGGCTTTTTCCCACCACCCCGTACTTGAGCACGATTTTTAGTTGCATGGGTTCCCTGTCGCATGTTGGTCATTTCAGCTAATACCGCCTGACGAACAACTGCAGCATTGGGTTCGATCCCAAAAACAGTTTTATCAGCTGTAATATTTCCAGCTTTTGAACCATCTATTTTTAATACGTCTAATTTCATTTTATTTGGAAATAATTACGGTTCCGTTCATCGCCCCAGGGACGGCACCTTTCACTAACATCTGATTATTTACTTGATCAATCTTCATAATTTCAAGGTTTTCAACAGTTACTTTCGAATTACCATGATGTCCAGCCATTTTCATCCCAGGAAATACGCGGGACGGATCTGATGCCTGCCCGATAGATCCTGGTGCCCTTTCTGTATGCCCTGTACCATGTGTTTTCTTCTGCCGGGAAAAATTATGCCGCTTGATAACGCCTGTAAATCCTTTCCCCTTGGACGTACCAGACACACTGACATAGTCACCTTCCTGAAAAAGGCCAACGTGAAACGCTTGCCCAGTTTTATATTCAAAACCTGGCACTTTATCAAATTCAGCCAAAACTTTTTGAGCAGGAACTCCAGCAGAATCAAAATGACCTAAAAGCGGTTTTGTTGTATGTTTTGGTTTCCGTTCGCCATACCCAACCTGAACAGCTTCATATCCATCTTTCTTGTTGGTTTTGATTTGAGTAACAGTGCAGGGCCCAGCCTGTATTAGGGTTACTGGTACAATGAGTCCGTTTTCATCATAAATGCGTGTCATGCCCATTTTTTTACCAATTAATCCACGCATGATTAAACCTTAATTTCAATATCAACACCGGCGGGTAAATCCAATTTCATGAGGGATTCAACCGTTTTTGGTGTTGAGTTTAAAATATCAATTAAGCGCTTGTGTATTTTTGTCTGAAATTGCTCACGAGATTTTTTATTGACGTGAGGAGAGCGCAGAACAGTATAGATTGATCGCTTGGATGGCAAAGGGATTGGGCCTGAAATGATTGCACCAGTTGATTTTGCTGTTTTCACAATTTTTTCTGTCGATTTATCCAATAGGATATGGTCATATGCCCGTAGGCTGATTCTTATAGTTTGATTTGCCATTAGTCGCTATTTATTCGACGATTTCAGTTACTACACCAGCGCCAACAGTATGTCCGCCTTCACGGATAGCAAAGCGAAGCTCTTTATCCATGGCGATTGGTGTAATCAATTCAACTTCAAATTCCACATTATCACCAGGCATAACCATCTCGGTACCACCCGGTAATGTCACTACACCAGTTACATCCGTTGTACGGAAGTAAAATTGAGGACGATAACCATTAAAAAACGGGGTATGACGTCCACCCTCTTCCTTCTTCAATACATACACACTGGCTTTAAACTTTGTATGGGGCGTAATACTGCCGGGCTTAGCCAATACCATCCCACGGCTCAAATCTTCTTTATCTACGCCACGAAGTAGTAAACCCGCATTGTCACCGGCCTGACCTTGATCCAGAAGTTTTCTAAACATTTCAACGCCCGTTACTGTGGTCTTGGTATCTTTATCCATACCCAGTATAGAAACTTCATCTCCCACTTTAATGATACCACGCTCAATACGACCTGTGCCAACGGTTCCACGACCTGTAATGGAAAAAACATCTTCAATAGGCATTAAAAAGGGTTTGTCAACATCACGTTTAGGTTCAGGAATAAAACTGTCACAAGCTTCCAAAAGGTCCACAATACATTGGTTCGCCGCTTCATCGCCAGGAGAATTCAAGGCATTCAAAGCAGAACCTTTGATAATCGGTGTATCATCACCGGGGAACTCATATTCATTCAAGAGATCACGTAGTTCCATCTCTACCAGCTCAACCAGTTCTTCATCATCCACCTGATCTGTTTTATTCATAAAGACAACCATGGAAGGAACATTCACCTGTTTAGCCAAAAGTACGTGTTCACGTGTTTGAGGCATGGGACCATCTGCAGCGGATACAACCAATACAGCACCGTCCATCTGAGCTGCACCGGTAATCATATTTTTAATATAGTCTGCGTGACCGGGGCAATCCACGTGCGCATAATGACGATTGTCTGTCTCATACTCAACGTGAGCAGTCTGAATTGTAATCCCACGCTCACGTTCTTCTGGAGCGTTATCAATGCTATCAAAAGCCATTGCTTCTGCAAAACCACGAGAACTCTGCACCATTGTAATGGCAGCTGTGAGGGTGGTCTTACCATGATCTACGTGACCAATCGTACCGATGTTCACGTGAGGTTTTGTTCTTTCAAATTTTTGTTTAGCCATGACTTAAAAACTCCATAAATATTTTAATTAAGACGCCTTTCCGTGCACTTTTTCCAGAATCTCTGTTTGTATACTGGCAGGCGCTTGTTGATACTTTGCAAATTCCATGTGAAAGACAGCTCGACCTTGAGTGACTGACCGAAGGTCAGTCACATAACCAAACATACTGCTTAGTGGTACAAATGCTCTGACTACTTGCGCTTCCTTCCGCTGCTCCATGCCATCTATTTTTCCACGACGCGAACTTAAATCACCCATTACATCGCCCAGATATTCATCAGGAACAATGACTTCAACTTTCATAATCGGCTCCATCAATTTTGGTGATGCTTTTTTACACGCATCCTGTATTGCCATAGAACCAGCTATCTTGAAAGCCATTTCAGATGAGTCAACATCATGGTAAGAGCCAAAAACCAATTCAACACGAATATCTTCAATCGGGTAACCGGCAATCACACCATTCTTGATGGCTTCTTTCATACCCGCATCTACAGATGGGATATATTCACGAGGAATGACGCCACCAACAATCTTATTTTCAAAATGATACCCTTTTCCGGGTTCATTTGGCTCAACATTGATCACTATGTGGGCATATTGTCCACGACCGCCAGACTGTCGAATAAATTTCGTAGTCAAGCCAGATACTGGCTTGGTTATTGCCTCACGATAAGCAACCATGGGTTGCCCGATATTTGCTTGGACTTTGAATTCACGAAGAAGTCGGTCTACCAGAATTTCCAAGTGGAGTTCACCCATTCCCGCAATAATTGTCTGCCCTGTTTCTTCATCTGTTGAAACACGGAAAGTAGGGTCTTCTTCTCCCAATTTTTGCAAACCCTTGTAAAGAGAATCTTGATCTCCTTTACTTACAGGCTCAACTGAAACAGCCACAACTGGCTCTGGAAAATCCATCGATTCAAGAATAATTGGATTTTTTTCATCACAGATCGTATGTCCTGTTTTAACATTTTTCAATCCAACTGCTGCAATAATTTCACCGGTTGAAACTGCATCACGATCTTCACGCTTATTAGAGTGCATCAAAAGAACTCTACTAATTCTTTCTCGTTTCCCCGTAGTAGGATTATACACATATGAACCCGCATCTAATCTACCGGAATAAACACGCATATAAGTCAATTTCCCAACATAAGGGTCGGTCATAATTTTGAAAGCAAGCGCACTAAAATGTTCTTTGTCGCTTGGCTCTCGAGTTAACTGAGTGTCAGAATTTCTAGTATCTACCCCAATGATAGCACCAACATCAAGCGGTGATGGCAATAGATTAATAATTGCATCTAAAAGTCGTTGAACACCCTTGTTTTTAAATGCAGACCCACAAAGTGTGGGAATAAAAGTATTATCCAAACATCCTTTCCGAATTGCAGCTTTCAATTCAGCAACAGTGATTTCTTCATCTCCGAGGTATTTTTCCATCAAATGTTCATCGTACGTAGCTGTTTCTTCAATCAAATGATGGCGCCATTTTTCTGCTTCTTCCTGTAAGTCAGCAGGAATTTCACCATATTCAAAGCGGGAGCCCAATGCGCTTTCATTATAAAGAATGGATTTCATTTCCATCAAGTCGATAATCCCAGTAAACATTTCTCCACCACCAATTGGAATAACCATCGGTAAAGGGGTTGCTCCCAGGCGATCCTTGATCATTTCAACTACATGATAAAAATCAGCACCCACACGATCCATCTTATTTACAAATGCGATACGAGGAACATTGTATTTATCAGCTTGCCGCCAAACGGTTTCACTCTGTGGCTCAACACCACCTACAGCACAAAAAACAGCAACTGCACCATCAAGTACTCGAAGTGATCTTTCTACTTCAACGGTGAAATCAACGTGACCTGGAGTATCAATAATATTAATACGATGATCTTCCCACATACACGTGGTAGCAGCTGACGTGATAGTAATACCACGCTCCTGCTCTTGTTCCATCCAATCCATAGTAGCAGCACCATCATGCACCTCACCAATACGATGGGTTCGGCCGGTATAATACAGGATTCGTTCTGTTAAAGTCGTTTTACCGGCATCAATGTGGGCCATAATACCGATATTTCTAACTTGTTCTAAATTTGTATGTTTCAACTGATCACTCTAAATCAATAATTAACGAAAATGAGCAAATGCTTTGTTTGCATCCGCCATCCTATGCGTATCATCTTTCTTTTTGACGGCACCACCTTCACCATTAGCTGCAGAGATCAACTCAGATGCTAATTTTTCTGACATAGGTTTACCAGACCGCCCCACTGCCGCATTGATAAGCCAGTGTGACGCTAGATAAAAACGACGACCTTTTGGCACTTCGATAGGAACCTGGTATGTCGCCCCGCCAATTCTGCGAGATTTAACTTCCACTGATGGAGCTACATTTTCAATCGCTTTTTCAAAGATCTTCAGTCCATCTGTTTTTGTACGCTGCTTTATGTGATTCATTGCACCATAAAAAATTTTCTCAGCTATACCTTTTTTACCCTTATCCATGATATAATTCACAAATTTAGCAACCAGTTTATCATTATAAACCGGGTCAGGTAATATTTGTCTACGTTCTGGTCGTCTTCGTCTCATTATATAATCTTTTAATTTGGCTTTTTAGCACCGTAACGGGAGCGACTTGTTTTCCGATCACTTACACCAGCTGTATCTAATGTACCGCGGACAACGTGATAGCGAACACCCGGTAAATCTTTAACTCGGCCTCCCTCTATAAGAACAATGCTATGTTCCTGCAGGTTGTGCCCCTCACCTGGAATATAAGCCGCAACTTCCATCCCATTGGTTAATCGTACACGTGCCACTTTCCGTAGTGCGGAATTCGGCTTTTTAGGTGTAGTTGTATAAACACGGGTACATACTCCCCGTTTTTGAGGATTACTCATAAGTGCCGGTGTGCTTGTTTTCTTTGAAACGCGCTTCCGGCCTTTTCTAACTAATTGATTTATCGTCGGCATATCGTTTTATCTAGAGCCTATAAAATTACGAATAAAATAGAAAATACTGCAATAACCTTTTTAAATATTTTCATCATTATTATGCTACTGCATCGCCCAATTCAGACAGGGCATCTTCATCAGTATTATGTGCGCCTACAAGAATATCCCGAATGCCAGGAGTTCCTGTTCCAGCCGGAATCAAGCGACCCACAGCGACATTCTCTTTTAATCCTTGGAGGTAATCAGTTTTTCCAGCAGTGGATGCGTCAGTCAATACACGAGTTGTCTCCTGAAAAGATGCGGCAGAAATGAAACTTTCAGTGTTCAACGATGCGCGTGTAATACCCATTAAAATTGGTTCAAATGTAGCTGGTTTCGGCTTTCGATATGTAGCCAATTCCTTCCCATCGGCTTTCAAATCCTTATTGATCTCAAGAAATTCAGTACGATCAATCATGGAATCCTCTTCCAGATCAGAATCACCCACTTCATTCACAATAATCATTTTGGATACACGATCATTTTCAATAAAAAAGTCACGTTTTGCAATACGATCTTCTTCAAGAAACCGCGTATCACCTGTATCTTTTACACTAACCTTTAACATCATTTGACCCACAATAACTTCAATATGCTTGTCATTAATCTTAACACCTTGTAAGCGATATACTTCCTGAATCTCATTTACTAGATAATCTCGAACTGCTGCAGGTCCCAAAACATGGAGAATATCTTCAGGAGAAATGGCCCCTTCACAAAGGTTTGTTCCTGCATTAATAAAATCGCCGTCATGGACAATTACATGTTTACCATAAGGTATCGAGTACTTTCTTTCTTCTCCATCACCACCCATCACATGGATTTTGCGAATTCCGCGTTTAGTATCACCAAAACTGACAGTACCATTAATTTCTGTCATGACTGCAGGATTTGAAGGTTTTCGAGCTTCAAATAATTCCGCAACTCGAGGCAGCCCCCCTGTTATATCACGAGTTTTACCAATTTCTTTAGGAATTTTCACCAAAGTTTGTCCACGAGCTACTTTTTGTTTATTGGTAACAACCAAAGTTGCCTTCACGGGCAATATGGTACCACCAGCAAGAATCTTTCCCGCCTTATCAACAATTTCGATATGAGGACTCAATTTTCGATCTCTGGCTTCCACAACAACCATTTGCTTTTTTCCGCCTTCAACAGATTCAACCGCATAGGTCTCACCTTCTATGAAATCTTTCAAAGAAACCAAACCAGTTTCACGTGCTAAAATTATATCTGTATACGGGTCCCACTGAATCAAGGTTGCTTTTGCTGCAATCTCATCGCCATCACTCACAAAGATATTTGAACCGTAAGGGACATTAAATGAAGCATTTTCCTTCCCTTCTTTATTTATGATAAAGAGTTTTGCATGGCGGACCATACAACGTCGAACTTTTGTTCCAGATTCATCTATCGTATCAGCAAAATCATAATTGTCAGAGAATTTGACAGTCCCTGGACGCTTTGTAGTCATTTCCGATTGTTCAATAATTCTAGTTGCGGTACCTCCAATATGGAAAGTACGAAGTGTTAACTGTGTTCCAGGTTCACCTATACTTTGTGCAGCACGAATCCCAACAGCTGTTCCGATATCAACTAATTGATGAGTTGATAAATCCCAGCCATAACATTTCGCACAACACCCTCTTTTTGCTTCACACGTAAGGATTGAACGAATACGGATATTTTCTACACCGCTGTCTCCGATTATTTCAGCTTCGTCATCTTCGATTACAGATCCTGCTTTTACAACAACTTCACCTTTCACAATGAAGTCATCTACCACAGTTCTCCCAAGAATCCTATCTGATAAGGACTCAATGAGTTCTTCACCTTCTTTTAAATCAGCAATCAAAATACCATTAATTGTACTACAATCCGTTACATATACAACCACATCCTGTGCTACATCAACCAATCGACGAGTTAAATATCCAGCGTCCGCGGTTTTTAGCGCAGTATCAGCTAAGCCTTTTCTGGCTCCGTGAGTTGAGATAAAGTACTCAAAGACAGATAATCCTTCCTTAAAATTTGATGTAATTGGTGATTCAATAATTTCACCTACACCTCCTTTCATGGATTTTTGTGGTTTAGCCATCAAGCCACGCATTCCAGCCAACTGCTTGATCTGATCTTGTGAACCACGAGCACCAGAATCTGCCATCATATAGACTGGATTAAATCCTTGTCTATCTTCTCGTATAGAATCCATCATGGAACCAGCAACACGATTGGTTGCATGTGTCCAAATGTCAATTACTTTATTATATCGCTCTCCGTCCGTTAAAATATGACGATCATACTTACTTTTAATTTCATCAACTTCTTGTTGAGCAACTCCCAATATCTCATCTTTCGCATCAGGAATCAATACATCACTGATTGCAATCGAAGCTCCACTAACAGTCGCCATCCTAAATCCAAGATCTTTTAACTGATCTAAGAATATAACGGTTTGGAAATTCCCAGCAAGAAAATAAGTATTACTAACAACTTGAGTTAATTTTTTCTTATTGATTAGCTCATTAACAAATTCAACACCTTCCGGTATAATTGAATTAAAAATAATCCGTCCTACGGTAGTATTTTTAATCCACTTACCGTTATGACGAACATTGACTATTGCATGTAAACCCACAGCCTTATTTTCATATGCAAGCAATCCTTCTTCGATAGAGCTGAATAATTTTCCTTCTCCTTTATCGCCTTCTTTTGGAAGAGTCAGGTAATAGCACCCCAACACCATATCCTGAGAAGGAACGGCAATGGGTTGGCCATTTGCCGGATGAAGGATATTATGACTTGCCAGCATCAGCATCCGTGATTCCATTTGGGCTTCTAGAGAGAGTGGGAGGTGGACTGCCATCTGATCACCATCAAAGTCAGCATTAAATGCTGAACAAACTAATGGATGTAATTGGAGCGCCTTACCATCTACCAGAACTGGCTGAAAGGCCTGGATTCCAAGACGGTGCAACGTTGGCGCACGATTGAGAAGGACCGGATGGTCCTGTACAACATATTCTAAAACTTTATAAACCACTGGTTCACGATTTTCCACCATGAGCTTTGCACTTCTTGGAGTTTGGGTATACCCACGAGCCATTAGTTCATGTATCATATGAGGCTTGAATAACTCTAAGGCCATATTTTTTGGCATCCCACATTCATGAAGCTTGAGGCTTGGCCCAACAACAATTACAGAACGACCGGAATAGTCGACACGTTTTCCAAGGAGATTTTGACGGAAACGTCCGGTTTTTCCACGAAGCATATCCGAGAGAGATTTTAATGGACGTCGAGATCCACTTCGAATCGCAGTTTTTCGTCTGTTATTATCAAACAAAGCGTCAACAGCTTCCTGAAGCATCCTTTTTTCATTTCTTAAAATGACATCAGGGGCATTTATTTCCATTAGTTGTTTTAGACGATTGTTACGAATAATGATCCGTCGATAAAGATCATTCAAATCAGATGCAGCAAAACGACCGCCTTCGAGTGGGACCAGTGGTCGTAACTCTGGTGGGATTACTGGCAGAATAGATACAATCATCCACTCAGGCTTGTTAAGCTTCTTTTTCGTTGGATCGGGAACAAACGATTGTACAACTTTCAAACGCTTTAATGCGTCAGCTCGTTTTTGCTTTGACTTGGATGTTTTAACAATATCGACCAGTTCCCTTTTTAATTCGATAATATTTAACTTTGAGAGCAATTCTTTCATGGCATCGCCGCCCATTGTTGCATGAAAATAATTTTCATTATCTCTGTCTTCTTCAGAAACAGCCATATATCCAAATTGTTGTTCGAGTTCCAGATATTCATCTTCCTCAATTAATTCAAACCTTTCGATGCCACTTTCGCCTGGTTCAATTACCATGAACATTTCATAATAGATAACACGCTCAAGGTCCTTGGTGCTTTTTCCCGCAAGATAACTCAATTTGCTTGGAATAGATCGTAAGTACCAAATATGCACTACAGGAACAGCAAGTGTTATATGCCCCATTCGTTCACGACGAACTTTTTTACGAGTGACTTCTACGCCGCAACGATCACAAATAATGCCACGGTACCGAATCCCTTTGTATTTGCCACAATGACATTCATAGTCTTTAACAGGTCCGAAAATCTTTTCACAAAAAAGGCCATCTTTTTCGGGCTTATATGAGCGGTAATTAATGGTTTCCGGTTTTAAGACTTCCCCGTAGGAACGGGCAAGGGTCATTTCCGGGGAAGATAATCCAATGGTGATTGAACTATATTTTTTTGAAGTGTCAATAGTGGTTGATTGGATGTAAGTCAAAACATGGTCTCCTTACGCTAATCCAGCGATACATCAATGCAAAGACCTTGAAGTTCTTTGATCATTACATTGAAAGATTCAGGTGATGAAAATTCAGGCATTTGTTCGCCTCGAACGATTGAATTATAGACCTTTGATCGGCCTTCAACGTCATCGGATTTAACAGTCAATAACTCATGAAGTGTATGCGCTGCGCCATAGGCTTGCAAGGCCCAAACTTCCATCTCACCAAAACGCTGTCCACCAAACTGAGCTTTACCACCCAGAGGCTGCTGTGTAATTAGTGAATAGGGCCCCGTAGAACGCGCATGCATCTTATCATCAACCATGTGGCTCAATTTCATCATGTATATATTTCCAACGGTGACAGGATTGTCGAAGTATTCTCCTGTTTTCCCATCGATCAGCCGTTGTTTTCCAGATGTAGGAAGCCCAGCTTTCTTCATCTCTTTTGCAACTTCTTCTGGAGTTGCGCCATCAAACACAGGTGTTGCAAATTTCCTCCCTGTAACATCACCAACCCATCCAAGCATTGTTTCATATAATTGACCTAGATTCATACGGGAGGGGACACCCAGCGGATTAAGCACAACATCAACTGGTTTTCCGTCTTCCATGTATGGCATATCTTCTTCCGGAACGATTGTAGCAACAATACCTTTGTTCCCATGACGGCCAGCCATTTTGTCACCAACAGAAACTTTACGTTTCTGGGCCACAAAAACTTTCGCCAATTTTAAAATGCCCGGTTGGAGTTCATCTCCGACACGAAGTTTAAATATCTTACGTTCTAGTTTGGTCTCAATACCAACCCATTCTACTCTGAATGAACGCCATACTGCTTTGATCTTTTTCCAAACGGCTTTATCCTCGACCCACGCCTCATCTTGGGCAAATCGCTCCATATCAAAACTATTTAAACGTTTCAGCGTTAGTTTTGTGGATTTCTTAATCAAGGTTTTACTGGAGGCAAGATCGCGAATACCATTTGATATTTCATCTTTTAAAAGATTAGTTAATTTCTCATCACGAGATTCTTTAAGATGTTTTTTCTTTTCAGCAGCACTTTTTTGGTAAAGCAAAATCTCCACACGTTCTTCTTTCTTGGTACGTTTTGCTTGCTTTTCAAAAAGCTGTGTTTTAATAACCACTCCCTTAATACCAGGTTCGGCACGTTTAGAAGCATCTTTAACTTCACCTGCTTTTTCACCAAAAATTGCTCTGAGAAGTTTTTCTTCCGGCGTTGGGTCTGTTTCACCTTTTGGCGTAACCTTCCCAATCAGAATATCACCTTCTTTAACACGAGCACCTACGCGGATAATTCCGGATTCGTCCAGATCTTTAGTAGCATCTTCACTTACATTAGGAATTTCGGGTGTTAGTTCTTCTTGGCCCCGTTTAGTATCTCGGACTTCCAATTCCACTTCATTACAATGAACAGAACTGAATACATCATCTTTGACTAGACGTTCACTTAAAACAATTGCATCTTCAAAATTGTACCCACGCCATGGCATAAATGCAACTCGGATATTAGACCCAAGAGCAAGTTCGCCTTGTTCAGTTGCCGCACCGTCAGCGATAACATCACCTTCTTTAATACGCGTCCCCACTCCTAGAAGTGGCCGTTGATTATGAACAGTATTCTGGTTTGTTCGGTGGAATTTCTTCAGTTTGATCTCTATAATATTTTCACCCTCGTAAAGTGCTAAAGAATCCATAACGTCTTTTCGCTTTATGAGAATTTTTTGAGAATCAACATAAGTAATTCTACCATCGACAGGTGAAGTAACAGCAGACCGTGAATCCACGGCTACTTTAGCTTCAATTCCAGTTCCCACGATGGGCGATTGAGGCTTCATCAATGGCACCGCCTGGCGTTGCATATTAGACCCCATTAAAGCACGGTTTGCATCATCATGCTCGAGAAACGGAATTAACGCAGCAGCTACACTTAAAATCTGGTTAGGTGAAACTTCAACATATTGAACATCTTTCGGGCTTACTATCGGAAAATCTCCTTTAACACGTGCGCGAAGTTTTTCTTCTGTAAAATTACCTTTATCATTTCGTTTTGCAGATGCTTGAGCCACAAGTACACGGTCTTCGTCATCAGCTGATAAATATTCGATGCTATTTGTAACGACAGATTCTCCCAAAAGCTTTCTGATTTTACGATAGGGCGATTCAATAAAACCGTGATCGTTTACTTCAGCAAACATAGCCAAAGATGAAATCAAACCAATGTTGGGACCTTCAGGTGTTTCAATAGGGCAAAGACGACCATAATGAGTATAGTGGACATCACGGACTTCAAAGCCAGCTCTTTCGCGGGTTAAACCACCTGGTCCTAATGCAGAAATACGGCGCTTATGAGTGATTTCGGCTAAAGGATTTGTTTGGTCTCCAAATTGCGAAAGCTGCGACGTACCAAAGAATGTATTGATTACTGTGGTTACTACTCGGGAGTTAATCAAATCCTGCGGCGTAATACTTTCAGACTCCCTCAAATTCATTCTTTCGTGAATGGTGCGAATCATCCTACTCAACGCAACACTGAACTGGTTGGTTAACTGTTCACCGATGGTTTTTACGCGACGATTGCCCAAATGATCAATATCATCAACGCCTCGTTCACCCTTTCGCATTTCAATTAAGAATTTGATGACCTGAATAATATCATCCATTGTAAGGACAGTATCTTCTACGGGCACATCCAGATTGAACTGCTGATTCAATCGATATCGCCCTACCTGCCCTAGATCATATTTTTTCGGGCTAAAGAAAATTCGCTCAATAAATTTTTGAGCCGTTTCCAGATTAGGAGGCTCGCTAGAACGAATAAGTTGGTAAACAACTGCTAATGCTTCTTCCGTACTTCTAGTTGGATCTTTCTCAATCGTATTTAATAGTAACATGGAATGAAAACTCTTATTTCCATCAACGACACTAATCTCCTTAATGCCCGCTTCCTTTAATGATTCTGTATGTTCGGCTGTGAGTTCTGTCCCGCTTTCGAAGAAAATTTCACCCGTACGAGTATTTACAACATCTTCAGTAACAGTGGCACCGATATAATTGGATAAATTATCTTTTTTAGGGTTCAGAGATTTAAGTGAACCAAATGCATTAAAAATATCAGTGTTCGTTGAATATCCAAGCGCCCTCAACAACATGGTAACAGGAAATTTTCTCCTTCGGTCGATAATGACAAATAAACAATCATTAATATCTGTTGTGAAATCTACCCAAGATCCCCTCGCTGGAATAATTCTCGCCTGGAACAACTTTGTACCATTCGGGTGGGTTGATTCATCAAAGAATACACCAGGGGAACGTTGAAGCTGTGACACTATAACACGCTCGGCACCATTAATAATAAAGGTCCCTTTATCAGTCATATAAGGGATATTGCCAAAATAAACATCTTGCTCTATACTTTGCGCATATTCATTCTTATTATTTTCGTCTGTAATGTGCAAAGCCAAACGTACACGAAGAGGCGCTGAATATGTTACACCGCGATCCATGCATTCGCCTGGAGTGTATTTAGGTTGACCTAAATAATAGGTCTTGTATTGAAGAATATAGTTCCGATGTGAATCTTCTATAGGGAATACGTTATTAAAAACACCCTCAAGACCAATTTGCTCACGAGCTTCTTGCGGAATCCATTCCTGCAAAAATTGCTGGTAAGCCTTGGTTTGAATTGATAGAAGATCCGGTACATCTACAAACGCAGGAATCTTTGAAAAAGATTCTCGTCCTAAGAATTGGTCAATAGTCATTGAAGCTCCCAATTAAGCCTCCCGATTTTTATTTGTTAAAAGAATAAAAGAAATGATAATTGAACTTATGCCAGTTCAACTTCTGCACCTGCTTCTTCAAGCTGTGCTTTAATATCATTTGCTTCAGATTCAGAAATACCTTCTTTTACGGCTTTCGGTGCCGAATCAACAAGCTCTTTTGCTTCTTTCAATCCTAAATCGGTAATGCTGCGAACAACTTTAATAACATTGATCTTTGCTTGACCACATGATTTAAGAATAACATCAAATTCGGTTTTTACTTCAGCACCTGCATCACCTGCAGCCGGCGCGGCTGCTATGGCAACAGGAGCTGCTGCGGTTACACCAAATTTGTCTTCGATTTCACTAATGAGTTCTGAGATTTCAATCATATTTGATTCTTCAAGATATGAAAGAACATCTGCTCGAGTAACTGCCATTTGAACTACTCCTTATTGGTTTTTCAGAATTAAGATTTTTTTTCTTTTAAATTATTCAATACACTCACTGCATTTTGCATTGGCGCTATCAAAGTTGATGCCAATTTCTGCAACGGACTGTTTAGCATTGCAACCAATTGGGAAAGTAACTCTTCCTTGCTTGGCATGTCTGCTAATTTATTGAATTCTTCTCCGGGTA
>JABHKE010000018.1 GCA_018692355.1 Fidelibacterota bacterium | reverse complement strand
TTTTGATAAAAATGTTTCAGACCCAATTTTAGTCACTTCAATGTGTAATGAACTGTCACAACAAATGGTGCCACCAATGACTTCATCACCGATAGATTTTGTAACTGGGGCTGACTCGCCAGTAACAATAGACTCATCAATCGTTGCCTGTCCTTCTTTAATGAGCCCATCTGTTGGAATTGCTTCTCCGGCACGAACAATAACGATTTGGCCTACAATGAGACTTTGTACATTAATTTGAACTTCATTGTTTTCCATATTCAAAACTGTGGCCTGTTTTGCTCCAAGACTTATCAGTTTTTGGATGGCTTTGGATGATTTCCCCCGTGCCTTTGTTTCGATATATCTACCAGTCAGATGGAAGGACATAATCATTCCTGCAACCCCAGCAAAAGAATGAATCTCTATATAACTTTTGATGATACCTGTTGAAAGTGCAGCCAAAGATCCAAGTGCAATCAGGACATCCATATTGGGTGACAGATAGATTGCAGATTTCCATGCGCTTATTATTGTTACTCGTCCAGGAACAAAACAAACTATAGTACTCAAAATAAAAATTCCAAATTCCATTGCTTCCATGGATGGCCAAGCTTTGCCAGAAACCATGTGAATTCCCATCCAAAGCATTGTTGGAATTGTAAAATACCATGCAACTTTCATTTGGGAAAAAGCAGTCTCTACTTTTTCATCGGTCTTTACTTGGAGATCAAGGAGTTCTTCCGACTTGAGCAATTCTGCGCCGTATCCGGTTTTTTTCACTGCTGAAAGAAGACCCTCCGAATCTACAGATCCGGAAATAGTGGCTTTTTCTAAAGTAAGATTTACAATTGCATCTTCCACGCCATCTACTTTTCGCAAAGCGCCTTCTACGGAGCCCACACATCCTGCGCAATGCATGCCTGATATTTTTAATTCAATTGTCTCTTTCATTAGATTTGCTTAACAATGCAATTCTGCACAATAAGTCCTTCTTTTAAAACTCTAGCATACCACCCACGCCTGTTCATGATAGTTTTAATGAACTCATTTATTTTGGTTTTACCAATATACGGAAGAACAGATAAATTTTGACAAGGATCGCATTCAAAAGAAATTTCAATTAAACTTTCCCCAATTTGGTATTGTTGATTAGGCGAAAAATGGGAATGGGGAATTCCTGTTATAGTAAAATTCTCGCCTAAATCTCCAGGTTTTACAGGCCAACCTTCCTTATTTAATTCCTTAATAGTTTCGATTGAGAAAAGCAATACAGCCATGTCTGGATTTCCACTTTTTTTAATTGTACGATAGTTATTGTAATCACCTTCTAACCCCGATTTTGAAAGTACTGCGCTGGTTACGGATGTTTTTGGGATTCCATGTTCATTGGCTGTATTCGGTTTTACATTAATTTGAAGTACCTTTTTCATATTTCTCTCTATAGTAAAATTTACCGAGCTATGTCTTTTAGCATCCATTCATTATATTTTGATAAGAGTTGGCACGTTATTATTCCCACAGAGCCATTCCCGACATTTTTATTATTAATGCTCGTTACAGGAATAATTCCAGAACCACTATTGGTTAGGAAAACCTCATCAATATTGGATAGATCCATACTGTTTAAAGTATTGTACTGAATTGAGACTGATGAATGATTAATAATTATTTGTCTGGTCGTTCCGGGAAGCACATCTTCTTTTCGGGTAAATAATTTTGCATCCTTCACCCAAAATAAATTACTGCGACTTCCTTCATAAAGTATGCCACTACCATCCATAAGTATAGCTTCAAAACACTCGGCATTTACTGCTGCTTTCCAGGCAGTTAGACACGCATGGTAATCGGTTGTTTTTATTTCAGGTTGTGCGCGGCTTGCTTCAATGGTGATGACACAAACACCATTATAAATTGAAGGATCTAAATTCAAATATGATGTATAAACTATGAGTTTATTTGGAACAGCCAAAATACGAACACGCTGGTTTGGATCCTGAAAATCGTGGATTACTTTTGAGAGCATATCTAAAATATCCGATTGGGTAAATTGAATGTTTAATCCAATTCGATTCGCTGAACTAAAAAGACGATCTAAATGAGGTTGCAGAAACACTGGTTTAAAATCTAATGTTCGGAATGTTTCATAAAGTCCTGATGAGAATGAAAATGTATCTGTACCGAGTTGGAGATTCTCTTTGGGAATGGATTCCCATTGGTTATTGATTAATGCTTTTATCATGGCTGGAACGAAGATGCTTTCATCAATGTTTCCATATATTCATTTTCATTTTCTGATTCAATTGTTATACCGCCACCAACTCCCAGCGTTAGGTCTGTTCCAATTTGTGTTACTGTACGAATTGCAATATTAAAATTAAGGGTTCCGTCTGGTAAGATGTAACCGATCGTTCCCGTATAAATGCCCCGTGCTTGCGATTCTAAACCATGAATAATTTCACAAGCTCGTTTTTTCGGACAGCCAGAGATGGAACCGCCAGGAGACATTGAAAGAAGCGCTTCGATTGGATGAAGGTTCGATTTTAATTTTCCCTGAACAACACCAAACGTATGGAATACTTTTTCCAATTTTTGAATTGATTTGGATTGCAAAACTTGAACAGAACCGGTTTTGCATATTTTTCCCAAATCATTCCGCAAGAGATCAATAATCATGTAAAGTTCTGCCTGTTCTTTTTCACTATTTAATAATGATTTAAGATTATAGTTATCTTCTTCTTGTGATTGTCCACGTGGAAATGTCCCCTTAATAGGCTTTGTTGTAATAATTCGATTTTCTATTTTGATAAATTGTTCTGGTGAGAGGGAATGAATCGCCCAATCATTATGTTCCATAAATACTGAATATCCGACTTGGTTTTTCCCTCGAAGTTTTAGAAATAATTCTTTCGGTGATGCTTTCGTTTTTGATTTCAATGAATGGGTAAAATTAATTTGATAAAAATCACCTGAACGAATATGATTTTGTATTTTCTCAAAGCCAGAATCATATTCTGATTTTAAAAGCGTCGATTTGAATTGATCCCAATCAATATTTTTTGGTATTTCTATATTTTTGTTTTTTTCAAAAGAATCGTATACCCTAAAATGAGCTGCAGGGAAACCATTTAAGTTGTGAACAGGCACACCCAATTGCTTTACACCATATTCGTAAGAAATGAATCCTGCCAGAAATTTCCCTTCATATTTTTTTACAAACTCGGTTAATATTTCGGGAGGATCATCCAACGATAAAGAAAGAATGTCAATAGGGTTTGAAGCGAAAATATTTAGTAAATCTGATTCGGAATTTCCTTTAAAAATAGTTGTGTATTTCATTCTAAAATTTCTTTTTACACTGTATTACAGGATGGATAAAATAAAAGTATTTTTTCTTTTAGTATTATCCTTTTCATCCGACTATCCTGTCATTTTTATAATTCAAAAAATTCATCAATATTTTAGATCCCATGGGCGTCAAGAATGATTCCGGATGAAATTGGACACCAAATATTGGGAGAGACTCATGCTGAATTGCCATGATTTCTTGATCATTTGTCCAAGCTGTATTCACAAAATTGCTAGGAATAGAATCCAAAGATAGAGAATGATACCGCGCCGCTTGAAACGGGGAAGGTATTCCTTCAAACAATCCCGATTGCTGATGATGAATCAAAGATGTTTTTCCGTGAAGGATTTGCTTCGATTGTTGAATGTTCGCACCAAAGACTGATCCGATACACTGGTGACCCAAGCACACGCCCAGAATAGGTTTTTGATTCATAAATTGTTGAATGACTTGATTTGAATAACCTGAATCAGCAGGTATTCCCGGACCGGGGGAAATGATAATACCGTCAGCGTTGAGATTTGCTAAAGCAGATGAATCATCATTCTGTTTTACCGAAACATTTGCGCCCAATATTTCTAGACTTTGAACCAAGTTCCAAGTAAAGGAATCATAATTATCTATGATGAGGATCATTGAGAATCCCGTACCTTTCCATCGGCCTTCAACTGTTTATTTCGTTTCCACTCTGAACGTCCCCATCTAAATAATAGGAATCCTGGGACACCCATAAATAAAACAGGTCCGAGCAATTCAAAATCAAATGTTGAGAAAAACCCGTACAACATGAAAAGTGCAAATGGGATAAGAATTGTTCCGCATCCTATAGCACAACCAAATGTGGCCATTCGTTTTTTGTATAGTTTGTGATCTAATATTTCTTCTGGCGTGTCCTTATCAATATCCAATTGAGTCGGAATATCAGACCAGTTTATATTTTTTAATTCATTATGGATTTTAGCTAGTTCACCCAATGATGGTTTAATGTCTTCCATCTCAGAAATTGTATTGCCTGAAATGAGATATTTTATCATGATTTGATCATCGTTGAACTCCCATACCCATTCAGGATTTTCTGATATAATCCTTCGTATATTTTCATTAAATAGAGCTCGTATCTTTGGTTCATTTTCACCCATTAAATCAAACTTTTTTGAAAAGTCTTCATCTGATACAAAATTAATATCATCTGGATCCGGCATAATGCTATCCATTAATTCGACTGCAGGATTTACTTCACATTTTGGGAGATCCAAGTCATCTGATTTATAATAAATAACTCTATAATGATTGACAGAATTCTTTGATTTTTTTTCAGACTTTTGTGAAACCATAATGAATGGATCTGCATCATCTTCAGTTGTGATAATCATGGAAAGACTCGTTTTTCCAAATAGTCCACCATAGAAAAATCGTGGAATTGAGTCTGGTTTCGGTTCTTTTGGTGGGAGCCCATCTAACCGCCTGAAATAATTATTATATTTAATATAATAATCACGGACTCGTTTTTGGTAGACCAGCCACGAAAATAGGAATAACCCTTTTTGCGGCGGAAAAGTACGGTTCAAAACACCAAGATCCTTAGCAATCTCTTCTAACCGAGAATATACTTCCAAGTCTCTTTTCTTTAATTGATCCTGAGCCCAAATAATCAAAATAATCCCCAGGATTGGAAAATGTATCATTGTGAAAAAAAGAATTACAATGGTAAAGGGGCCGAATATTGGTTCAGTCATTATTATTTACTAGTATAAAATTATATATCGTTTGATTTTACACATTTGTTCCCATGTAATCCGAATTGAATTCATTCATAATTGGGCATATGTTTCCAATGAAAGAGTTCTGGAAATGTCGTAAAATTGCAGACTTTATTTTGATAAGTTTTATTAATTTTTTCAAGATTATTTATGTCCAAACCCACATTAGATAAAGCCTACAATCCTGCAGCCGTAGAAGATAAATGGTATGACCATTGGAGCACACGGGGTTATTTCCATGCAGATGCCCATTCCAAAAAAGAGCCTTATACGATTGTAATACCGCCACCCAATGTAACAGGTATGCTTACAGTTGGGCATGTACTGAACAATACGATCCAAGATATTCTCATCCGTAAAGCTAGAATGGAAGGGAAAGAGGCTTGCTGGATACCTGGCACAGATCATGCATCCATTGCCACAGAATCCAAAGTGGTGTCAATGTTGCAGGAAAAGGGAATCAATAAGGAAGACTTATCGAGAGAAGAATTCTTGGAATATGCATGGGAGTGGAAAGAAAAATATGGTGGCATCATTATTCGCCAATTAAAAAAATTGGGTTGCTCCTGCGACTGGGAGCGAGAGCGTTTTACCATGGACGAAGGGTACACCAAAGCAGTTCTTACGGCATTCGTGAAGCTTTATGAAAAAGGTCTTATCTATAAAGGCTATCGCTTAGTGAATTGGTGTCCTGTATCTAAATCTGCCATCAGTGATGAAGAAGTAATTCATAAGGAAAAGAATGGACACCTTTGGCATTTTCGTTATCCCATTACAGGTTCTCAGGAATATTTAATTGTGGCCACGACACGACCGGAAACAATGTTAGGTGACACAGCTGTAGCTATTCATCCTGAAGACGTTCGATATCAACATTTAATTGGTAAAACAGTTACTCTACCTTTGGTAGAGAGAGAGATACCCATTATTACTGATGAGTACGTGGATCCAGAATTTGGGACCGGATGTGTGAAGGTCACCCCGGCTCACGATCCCAATGATTTTGTCATGGGCGAACGGCACGATTTGAAATTCATTAATATTATGAATAACGATGCTTCCCTGAATTCCAATGTACCGGATAAATATGTTGGGTTGTCGCGAGAAGATGCGCGGAAAGCAGTTCTGGCGGATTTACAATCAGAAGGGCTTTTAGACAAAATAGAAGATTATGTGAATAAAGTGGGTTATTCCGAACGGGGGCATGTTCCCATTGAGTCTTATATGTCGGAACAATGGTTCATGAAAATGAACGACTTAGTAAAACCTGCCATGGATGCAGTGAATAATGGAGACATAAAGTTTCACCCCGAACATTGGACAAAGACTTATAACCACTGGATGAAAAATATCAAGGATTGGTGTATCAGTCGGCAATTATGGTGGGGGCATCAAATTCCGGTTTGGGTTCACAAAGAAGATTCAAAAATTATTCATGTGTCAGTTGATGGCCCGGAAGACCCAGAAAATTGGGATCGGGATCCGGATGTTTTAGATACTTGGGCGAGTTCGTGGCTTTGGCCCATGGCTGTCCACACTTGGCCGGAACACGAACATGATCTGAAGAAATTTTATCCAACAAATTCGTTGGTAACAGGTCCAGATATTATCTTTTTTTGGGTAGCCCGCATGATCATGACCGGATATGAATTTATGGATGAGCTTCCATTCAAGGATGTTTATTTCACATCAATCCTTCGAGATGAGACAAGCCAGAAATTGAGCAAATCCCTAGGAAATTCTCCCGATCCTTTTGATTTATTTGATGAATATGGTACTGATGCAGTTCGATTCGGTATCATGCTTATGGCGCCTCAAGGGTTGGATGTTTTATTCTCTAAAGACCGGTTAGAGATTGGACGAAATTTTATGAATAAACTGTGGAATGCCTGTCGCTTTGTTCAGATGAATATTCCGGAAAATTGGGATGAAGAAGTCAACTTAGATGAGCAAGACTTGAACCTTCCGGAGAAATGGATCTTGAGCAGACTTTCAAAAACTATCGATGATTATAACCGTCAATTAGATCGTTTTTATTTTAATGAAGCTGCAAAAGTATTATATGATTTTACATGGAATGATTTCTGTGACTGGTATGTAGAAATTGCTAAAACAAAATTTTATGGAGATGATGAATCCAAAGCAGATATTGCTAGAACCATTTCGCTGAAATGTATCCGGGTCGTATTAGCCATGCTTCATCCATATTCCCCATTCATCACGGAAGAATTATGGAGCAAATTCAAAAAACCAGAAGCTTCTGATTTAATTATAACACCTTGGCCAGAGAAAGAAACAAATCAAAATAATGATGTAGAAAAAGAAATGGCATTGCTTCAGGAAGTGGTAACAGCGATTCGAAGTATTCGCAGTCGTATGAATGTTCCACCATCGAAATACTCTGATTTAGTGGTTCGATGTGATGACGGTCAAGCCTTCTTTCTTGAAAATCACAGAGACTTATTGAAATCTTTGGCACGAACTGGCGAAATGACATTAGGTGCAGCTATAGAAAAACCGGGTCAATCCGCCACCGCAGTTGTGGGTGGGATGGAAATCTACATTTTACTAGGAGGATTAGTAGATTTAGATCAAGAAAAAGAACGAATGGAGAAACGGATTAATGAAATTAACCGGTTGATTACTGGAATCAATGGTAAATTATCCAATGATAATTTTATTAAACGTGCTCCTGAACAGGTTGTAGAAAAAGAAAGATCCAATCTGAAAAAGTTGACCGAAGAATTTGATAAAGTGACCGCAAATTTGGAGATGTTACAATGAAATACACTTTTATTTTCCTTTTAACCAGTTTGTTGGTAGGCCAATCGGAAGATGCCACTCTTACCATTTATAAAGATGGAACCGCCTTGATAAAACAGCCCGTTGGTTGGGAAATACCATCTGGTAACAGTTATGTGACTTGGAGCAGTTTACCTAATGGTATTCATAGGGATACGCCTTTTTTAAACTTGGAAGGCGCCACTATTATATCTCAAAGATTCAACGATAATATTTTTACTGGAATAGATTATTTCCAGAAACTCAGGGGCGAAAAAATCAAGGTTAAACCCAAAGACGGAAAAGCGGTAAAAGGTATTCTCCTGGAAATTAGTAGTGGATCAGTGACTATATCTAATTCAGGTGGTATTATTTCGTTTAATCGTAATGAATTAGAATATCTGGGAAGTGAGAATAAAGATTTAGCCACTCCTACATTTAATCCATTTCTTTCTTGGGATCTTAACTCTGATTCAGACAAAATTATCAAAGGTGAACTAGTTTATAAATCCAATAATTTTTCTTGGGCGACGGTATATCGTTTAAAAATGCTGAATGAAGAAAAGGGAGAATTAATTGCGGAGGCTGTGATATCAAATAATTCAAATATTGATTTTGACGGTAGCAAACTTCAGCTCGTTGAGGGGAATCTAAATAAAGTTGGCGGAAAACGACCAAGGACGGAAAGAATGAATCGTGTTGCCATGGCTGTAGATTCAAATACTATGCCAATGATGGGAAAGGATGAATTGGGTGATTATTATATTTATACCTTGAATGATACCCATGATCTGGAAGCCAAGGAGAATATCACAATTCGAATGTATGGCCCTTTGGATATTGGTTATTCCAAAACTTATGTTTTCGAAAATTCTGAACGACGGCAAAAAGAAGAACCTTTGGAAGTTCGGGTCAAGATAGAAAATACTGAGACCAATGGGTTGGGCATTTCACTTCCCGGCGGAAAGGTTGAAATGTATTCCTTTACCCAATCTGGTGGATTGGAATACATCGGCGCAGATAATATGGGACAGGTTCCTAAAGGGCAATCTACCACCCTCACATCGGGTCGGGCTTTTGATGTAATTGGAAAGCGACGTGTTTTGAATTACGACCGCCAACGAAAAAGCGAAGAAGCAGTCATAGAAATTCAGGTAACCAATGCACGAACCGAATCTGTCAATATTCAACTAGTAGAGCATATTAACGGCGATTGGATTATTAAGCATGAATCTATCAATTATCAAAAGAAAGATGCTTCTACGATTCAATTCCCATTTTCTCTTGGTTCTGGCGAGACCAAGACTGTGACCTATACCTACCGAAAGGAATGGAAATAACGAAAGTGTTGTGTCAAACTTAAAACGACACTAGAAAGGGAATTTAATTGGATCCTGCCACACCCATCTCAACTTTAAAAGGGGTGGGCTCCCGCCGTGAAAAAGTCCTAAATAATCATGGTATTTCCACAATTCATGATCTTTTATATTATTTTCCAAGACGACATTTAGATCGCACAACTATTTCACCTATCCGAAATTTCACAAAGGGCGATGTGGTTACTCTCATTGGAACCGTGGAAACTTTTGGCGAAAAGTCCACCCGTCGTGGTAAAATTTTCCAGGTGATTGTCAGTGATGGGACCGGACTTTTAACTCTGACTTGGTTCAACGGTGTGCGCTATATTAAAAACCTTTTCAAAATAGGAGATAAAATAGCCATTCATGGCAAAGTGGATTATTACGGCGGATTTACCATTACTCATCCGGAATTTGACAAACTAGAAAAGGATGATGATCCTATCAGTACGGGAAAAGTGATTCCTTTATATTCACTCACACAGGAATTGAAATCTGGTGGGATAGATCAACGGTTTTTACGACAAATAGTGAAAGAAGTTTTAGATTTAAACTCTAAAATACCTGAAATATTTCAACAATATATTTTGGATGAACATGATCTGATCTCTTTGAAAGATGCATTAAACAAGATTCATTTTTCTAATGGCATTGGCGAACTGAATCAGGCCATTCATCGACTCAAATTTGATGAACATTTTTTTCTGCAATTGCTTATGGCACTTCGGAAAAGAAGTCTTCAACATTCCGGGTCACTACCACTTCCAGATATAGGGCCCTATTTTAAACTAATATCAGAAACTCTTGATTTTGAATTAACTGATGCCCAGAAAAAGGTGATCAAGGAGATTCATTCGGACCTAAAAAATCCAATTCCAATGAATCGACTTTTACAAGGTGATGTGGGTTCTGGAAAAACAATAGTATCCATTTTGATCTCTGCCTTGGCAGTAGGTAATAGTGCCCAGGTTGCCATGATGGTACCGACAGAAATATTAGCCAGGCAACATTTTCACTCATTCAAATCCGAATTAGAGAAAGTCAATATTCCCTGTGCACTTTTGGTGGGAAATATGAAAAAAGTAGATCGATCACCCATTTTGGTTGGCTTGGAAAATGGAAAAATCCCTATAGTAATTGGAACCCATGCATTAATTCAGGAAGATGTCAATTTCAAAAATCTGGGGTTGGTGATTGTAGATGAGCAACATCGGTTTGGGGTGAACCAAAGAGCAAAACTTGTAGAAAAAGGAAATAATCCACACTTCCTGGCTATGACGGCGACTCCAATTCCACGAACATTATCCATCACTTATCATGGCGATATGGATTTATCCATCATCGATGAAATGCCAGCAAATCGGATTCCGGTGGTAACCAAAGTGGTAGAGCCTTCACGGTTGGGGAAAGTTTATCAATTCATCAAAGATGAAGTGGCAGCCGGCCGGCAATGTATGGTTATCTATCCTTTGGTGGAAGAATCCGAGAAATCGGATTTGGCCGCAGCGGTGGAGGCCCATAAAGAGTTAGATGAAAAATTCTTCCCGGATCTAAATGTTGGCTTGATTCATGGTAGGATGAAAGCGGATGAGAAAGATAATATTATGGAAAAGTTTTCCAAAAATGAAATTAGTATTCTTGTATCCACCACTGTAGTTGAAGTGGGCGTAGACATACCCAATGCAACGGTGATGGTTATTGAACATGCAGACCGATTCGGATTGACCCAACTTCATCAATTGCGGGGACGTGTGGGCCGTGGCGCAGAAAAGAGTTATTGTGTCTTAGTAAAACGGAATGTGACAGACACATCTCGGACCCGACTATCCATTATGGAAGAAACCCATGACGGTTTTGTGATTGCAGATGAAGATTTGAAACTTAGAGGGCCGGGACAATTTTTTGGGATCAAACAATCAGGATTTTTCAAATTTAAAATTGCCAATATGGTCACAGACGGGCCTATCATCCATATGGCAAGAAAGTTAGCGTTTGAAATAGTAGAGAAAGATCCAAATCTAAAGAATGAATCAAATAAAATGATTCGTGAAATGTTTATTCTGGACTATTCTGATCGCTTAGATGATATCAGTTTATCGTAAAATATTGTGATTATCCTAATTGTGGTTTTTCTTTTTCATGTAACAGAGATGTTTGATGAATTTTGTACGTTTAAATTCATTCCACTTTTCATCGTTTGGTCTCGCAGTTAGTGGGATTAAATTCCCCGGCTTTATATTGAATTAAATTAAAATTTTAGGGGAGACTATGTCTCAAGAAAACCCAAGTAAAGACGAACAATCTTTTATGTATCTTGTGGGCACGTTCCAGTCCAGCGCATGGATTGCAATGGGAAAAATGAAAAATCCCATGACGGATAAGGTTGAGCAAAACTTGGATCAAGCATCTTTTTATATAGATCTTTTGAATATGATTCAGGCAAAGACAAAAGGGAACTTATCTGAATATGAGGAACAAATGTTAATTAATACAGTTAGTGAACTCAAAATGAATTTCATTGAAGAAAAGAAAAAAACAGAAGAACCAATCGAAGAGAAAAAAGATGATTCTGAAGAAAATAAAACCGAAGAAGAGTAACCTGTGATCCATACTAATTATAATCGCCTAAACCAAATCCTGGCAGGGGTCATATTCCTAATATCTTTTATTGTTTATTTTGATACCATGGCACCTACGGTCTCGTATTGGGATTGCGGGGAGTTCATTGCTGTATCTCATACGCTCGGTGTACCTCACCCACCAGGAAGCCCATTTTTCCTATTACTTGGACGGGTTGCTTCCATGGTTCCTATCAGTGATGATATCGCTTTTCGTGTCAATATTTTATCTCCATTATCCAGTGCCTTTGCAGTGATGTTTCTGTATTTAATCATTGTACAGATTGTGCTTCATTGGCGTGGAAAATTGGAATCAGTTCATGATGCACTAGTGGCATTTGGCGGGGCAATCGTGGGCTCATTGGTTTTTGCATTTACAGATAGCCATTGGTTTAATGCGGTAGAAGCGGAAGTCTATGCTTTTAGTACATTTTTCACGGCCATTGTAGTTTGGCTTATTTTGCATTGGAGTGAGAAAGCGGATGAGAGAGGGCACGAGAGATACATTTTAATTATCGCCTACATGATTGGTCTTGCTACAGGTCTGCACTTGTTAAATCTATTAACGCTTCCATTTGTTGCTCTTATTATTTATTTCAGAAAATACAAATTTGAATGGAAATCATTTGGAATAACAGTTGGCACCACTGGTGTCATCTTTTTCATTATTCATAATGTGATCATTAAAGGCCTTCCTAAGATTGCTGCATCCATCGGCATTGGCGCAACCGCGGGACTCATCTTAGCTGTTTTTGGCGGGATGGTATGGGCTATTGCAAACCAAAAGAAACTAGCTTCCATTGCTCTTACTTCCATGGTTTTGGTATTGATCGGATATTCTACTTATGCACTCATCTTCATTCGCTCGAACCAAAATCCTAATATCGATGAGAATGATCCGGAAACGGTTGAAGCATTTATTTCCTATCTCGAACGTGAGCAGTATGGGGATGTGGGGGTGTTTCCTCGACGATTTAAAGGGATTCCACCGATCCATGAAGCTGTAGGGTATCCTGATCCCGAGACCAGAAAATTTTCCAGTGCGCAGGAAAGCAAGTATAAAAAATTCCAGAAAGGAAAACAGTGGGATTACTTCTGGGATTATCAGATACGAAAAATGTATAACAGGTATTTTCTCTGGCAATTTGCGGGGCGCGGCCCTTCTACGGATCCTTATGTAACAGCCATGGGCGCAAATACTAGGGAAGATGGAGTCGATTGGACCCAATTTGGTCTTCCATTGGCATTTATCCTGGGAATATTAGGAATGTTCTACCACGCCTACCGCGATGAACGAATGGCTTTTACTGTCATGTCTCTATTTATAATGACCGGTTATGCGATCATTTTATATTTAAATCAGGATAATCCGCAGCCTCGGGAACGGGATTATTCCTACGTAGGTAGTTTCTTTGCCTTTGCGATCTGGGTTGGGGTTGGTACATCAGCCATCAGCGAAAAGATTGTTGAATATATTCAAGATAAAGAATTGAGTAAGCGATTGGTTGTGTTTGCCTTGGCATTGCAAATTGTCTTCGTTCCAACAGTTATGGCAAATGCCAATTACCATTCTCATGATCGTTCAGGGAATTATGTTGCCTGGGATTATAGTTATAACCTTTTACAATCATGCAAACCCAATGCCGTGATTTTTACCAATGGTGATAATGATACATTTCCTCTTTGGTATTTGCAGGAAGTTGAAAAAGTGCGGACCGATGTGGCTGTAGTTAATTTGAGTTTGTTGAATACACCCTGGTACATAAAACAACAACGGGACGCGAGACCTGACAAAGAAACTCGAATTATTAATTTAACCGATCGCCAGGTAGATCAACTTACTTCGAGTTTAACACGTTGGGAAAAACAGAAAGTGAAAATTCCAGTTTATAATGACCCTGAAAATGAAGATGGATTTATTGAATGGGAAATGAAACCGACGTATGGCGGTCAAGCTCTTCGGGTACAGGATATGATGATTATGCGTATCATTAGTGATGCCGGTTGGCGTATTCCCATTTATTTTGCCGTAACAGTATCAAAAAATAACCGAATCGGCCTTGATCAATATCTGGATATGCAAGGGCTCACGTTTAAATTAAAAAGTCATAAAACTGATCCCGTAGATGCAGAAAGGCTTTATGATAATTTGATGACGGATGTTGGAACAAAAGTATGGTCCACAGAATTTGTCCATGCAGATTTTAATAATCCTGCAGATATGGATTACTTGAATTGGAATCGGGATTATCAGCCGGGCTATATGTTTAGAAATCTTGGGAACGATAAAGTCTTTTTCAATAATCAAACTAAGCGCCTGCTTCAGAATTACAGAAGTGCTTACATGCAACTGGCTGTGACTTACTATATGGATTACCAGCGTGAGATTCGGAAAAGAAAAAACAAGGATGAAGAAAAACTGGTTGATCTTCGTACAAGTATTATTACTACGTTAAATAAAATGAACCAAAATATCCCTAGTGAAACGATTCCGATCCAATCTGAAGAACTTCATCATCAAATCGCTATGATTTATGGCGATTTAGGTGAAAAAGAGCAGATGAAGAAGATTCTAGAAGATCTGATTAAAAGTAAAACTGGTAATCCTAGCAAACGTGTAGAATATGCAAATAGCTATTATAAAGAATTAGAAGATTCTGAAACAGCACTGGGTATTCTAGAGGATATGAGATCACAATTTGTCCAAATGGAAGGGATGGTCAAGGTCCGTGGTTTTGGTAAAAAATCTATAACAAAGGCATCCTGGAATCGTTGGCAGAAGGCCTATCCTGAAGTGGTGTCATCATTGGTATATATCTATCGTAAAAATGATCAGTTAATGGATGCAGAATTGGTTCTCTCTGATTGGGTGGATCGAAACCCCAGTGACAAAAACGCTCAAAAAATTCTGGAAGAAATTCGCTCCGGCGGATAATCTTTTTGGGTCTTTATGACCGATTTTCAGCCTATTGTTTCAATCATAATTCCCCATTGGAATGGCATCGATGTACTCTCAGAATGCATTGAATCACTGAAAAAATCTACTCTTCCGTCCTTTGAAATTATTGTTTCTGATAATGCTTCAAGTGATGGGAGTCAGGCATGGATTAAAGAAAATCATCCCGATATTATACTTTTGGAAAATGATAAAAATTATGGCTATGCCGGCGGTTGCAATTATGGGTCAAATATAGCAAAAGGAGAATTCCTATTATTTTTGAATAATGATACGATCCAAGATCCTAATTGGCTTCAACCTTTAGTGGATCAAATGAAGAGTGATGAGTCCATTGCTGCAATTCAACCTAAGATTCTGAATTATTATAATCGTAAAATATTTGATTATGCCGGCGGTTCCGGAGGACACTTGGATCTGTTCTGTTTCCCTTTTGCAAGAGGGAGAGTATTTCTTGAACAGGAGAAAGACAGCGGACAATATGATGATGCCCAAAAATGTTTCTGGGCATCGGGAACAGCCATGTTAGTGAGAAAAAAGACTTTCTTCGCTGCGGGAAAATTTGATGAAACATTTTTTGCACACATGGAAGAAATAGATCTTTGTTGGCGTTTTCAAGCCATGGGTTTCCAAGTTTGGTCAGAGCCTAAATCAGTTATTTACCATAAAAATGCTGTTTCGCTGCCGATGCATACCCAT
>JABHKE010000019.1 GCA_018692355.1 Fidelibacterota bacterium | reverse complement strand
TTATCAATATCACTAGAAATCGCAAGGGCACACTGAAAAGGAAAGGGAAATTTACGAAGTTGAATACCTGAGTTATTCATACCCAAAGGATTTGATATGTTCAGCTAATAATGGAATGACTGAGCGTTGCTCTTCTTTAGAAAAGTATTTCTTCCACTGTCCTGAATTAGATTTTGACAGATCAATTTTCAATAAATTATCTTCCCAGGGTAATTCAATAAAATCACAAATTTTCCTAATTTGAGATTCCGGTTCTAAAACTACATCTTCCAACCTTACTTCTATCCAAGATTGTTTATCTAGGTTTCGTCTAATTTCAATCCATTCAACAATTAAATCATTATAAATCTTAGCTGATTGAGCTTTATTTGATGGCATCCACTTCTGTTTTGAAAGAGAAGCAACCACATCTCGTGGATCTCTAATGACAGAAATAATTTTAGCATTTGGAATGAGATCTAAAAGATCCGCAGAGAATAAAATATTCCAAGTATTATCCTCTATAAAACAATCCTTATGATTATGAGTCAAAATATCTTGAATAAAACTATGAATAAAATTTTGGAATATTTTTTTAAGCTGTTCTTTAGAATAATTGGGAGCATATTGAATTTTATTATTGAAAGAATAACTCCCAGTTCCAAGTCGCTCCCCGGTGTATTCAAATTCAACCAATTCGTTTAATAAGGTTTTAACATGCTCTGAATAATTTGGTATGAAACGGCTGAGCTCAACATCTAAATATTTCTTGGGAGTGATCGAAATTCCTGCTAACCGAAAAGCCCTGACCAAATATCTAAATATTTTATGAATAGAACTTGTTGATGATAGTTCTTCAAGGAAAATTTTTAATCTGGTTAATTTTGCATCCCCATAATATGGCGACCATCCTGTTGTATAACTCCTGTAAAAATCAAAGATGCCATCAGGATCAACCATAAGTCGGTGCTCTATTGGTAAAGTAGCAACGCTTGAATGTCTTGATAGAATTGTTCGAAGGATGGATGTGCCGCAGCGTCCCGTACCGCCAATAAAGCATGTTTTCATTGGTTGCTCCAATCGGATAGGTTTTTGTTCATTAAATCTGATAGTAACTGTATGTCTTTTTCAAAATAAACGTTCATTGTTGTTTTAAGGGTTCGGCTCATTTGCTTTGGCGGCTCTCCTTTAACATTTACGGTATGAATTTTTTTGGCAACCCCAAACTGTTTTTTTATACCAACTGCCTTTTTCAGCCCAACAGCCTGATTTACAATTTTCGTTAATTTGTTGAATTTAATTTGCCTTGTGGGGTTATGGTTTTCAAAATTTGGGGTATGATTATTATTTACTTTTAAAAATTCTAAAACTGAGCAATATATTTTATCAGTTTTATTTACAAATTCGTCAAAATAAATAAATTTAATTTGATCTGATCTTACCTGATCAGTCAATCTTTTAACCTGTGCACCCAATTTCGCAATTTTACCATATAACAATAATTGGGGATCAGGGCATCCTTTAGGTATTTGTTTTCCAATTTGCCTATCAATTTGTAGATCCCAAGCAGTTTCTAAATTTGTTTCTGTTTCGCCAAAATAATTCAATGCAACTTGATGAAATGATAATACAATATCTATTGGCTTTCTCAGCATTACAATAAATTTTGCATTAGGATTAAACTCCAAAATATTTTGAATTGCATCTTTGGAATAGAGGTAAAGCGTTGAAGCATCGCCAACGGCGATAGGGGTTTTATCTTGGGCAAAACATGCCAAGTATTTTGACTGATCCGTCATCCGACCATTTTCAATATCTGTACTAAAGTAATGAGGCTCTTTTGGGTGAGACATGACTATTTCCCGATGTTCGGATAAATAAACAGATAAGGATGTTGTCCCACATTTTGGTGCACCAATAATAAAAAAATTTGGTTTCAATTGTTTCATTCTCAATCCGCCACCCGGCTTTTGAAAGAATCTATTTTAATTATACCTAATCCAATCAAACCAACGGGGTAAAGTCCCGTAATCAAAATATTGATGAATAAATTATCGGCGGAAGCCCTTGATACAAAAAAACCACTTATAAGAATAATTGTAATGAAACTTATTTTTCTCCATTCCAATCTGATAGGATATAATTTTGTATTCCACCAATACATCATTACCAACATTAGAAAGAATGCAAGACACGTTGCCATGGCTGCGCCAATAGCGCCATAAAGTGGAATAAAAATAAAGCAAAATATAATATTGGAAGTTGCACCTAATAACCGTGTCCAAGCCGCTATTCCAGGACGGTCTTTGAGAAAAATACCGGGTGTCTGTAAAACATAAAATCCATAAAATAAATATCCCAATGCTATCCAAGGGACAATCGGAATTGAATTCTGAAATTCCTCACCAAAAAAAGAATATCCCATTATCTTCATTTGGATAAAATCATCAGCCCACAACGTGAGTATAAGCCATATAAAACCAAGTACTGCCAAAACCAATGTTGTTACCTTACCAAATAATTTTTCCTGATTGGCTGCCTTTCCCTGTTCGAGGAAAAACGGTTGCCATCCAAAATTAAAGGCTGTGACGGCAAGCATCATTAACATCCCAATTTTATATCCAGCATTGTAGATGCCGACTGTAGAAAGGTCAGTTAAATATTTAAGGATATAGCGATCAGCAACCTCCATAGCCATTGAAAATAATCCTGCGGGTAAAAATGGAAGAGCGAATGTTATAATAGATTTCCATCGAGTTTTATTAAGTAATGCAAATTCAAATCGCTGATAAATAAAAGGAAGGCTTAATAAAAAAATACAAAGGGACGCAGAAAGGTTACTCAGAAATATTGCACGAATGCCCATATGCATTTTTAAAATAAGGAATAAATTTAATCCCATTGTAATACCTACATTAAGCAAACTGAATATGATAAATAAAATCGGGCGGTTTTCTGCTCTGAATCCCAAAAGAGGTATTGACCAAATTGTATCTAAAACAATAATAACCCCCATTATGGAGATAAAAGATGGTTCATTAACGCCAAGAATAATCGGTGAGATCAGATTACGAAATCCATGCCACACCAAAAAGAAGGGGATTCCAGTTAAGAAAAGTGATGCAATAACATTAGTAAAAATGGCGTTTCTTTCGCCATCACTTGCGGGGACATAAAACTTCAAGAATGCTGCACCAAGGCCATAGCGCATTATTACATTCATAAAGGAAAGGAATGTATAAAAGAGAGCGACAACACCATATTCACTTGCTGTAAAGACATTTGTATAAAGGGGGAGTAAAAGAAATGTCACCAGGCGAGCTAAAATGTGCCCGATGCCATAAACCAGAGACTGTTTCCCAAGAGATTTTATTGACACAAGATTAGTTCAGTTTTAATTCTATAGTGTCCCGAAAAATGCCACTGGCACCAAAATTTTCTTTAAAACGTCCCAAGCCCATATTGGGTTCTTCATTCACAGTGAATGTACCAAAATCGTATATTCTAAATCCCTGCTGGATCGCCCAATCAAAAATGGAATAGAATAAAAGGTTTACTGCACGGAATTCTTGGTAAGCTTCATCGTGGCTGATATAAAATGCAAGCACAACATGATCATTCACAACAAAATTCACCACGCCAGCCACCATCACATCCTTTACAAAAGCAGCAAATAGATTTACCCTGTCTGGAAACAGGGCATGGATATTCTTCAGTTCTGCCAATGTATGAGTGGGGGATACACCGTGACGAATCTTCAGGTTTTGTTCCAAAATATGATAGAATGAATCAAAATCATTAGACTGGCGCACATTAACACCCTTTTCCTGGGCATTTCGTACAGCCCGGAGATGGGAAGACTTGAATTTTGCAAGATTCTTATCCAGACTGTCCTCAAGAAAAAGAATACTTGTCACATCTCTTTTTGAATATGTGAATCCTTGTTTGAAAAATGAAAAATCCATGTAATTGGATAGTCGTCGCTGGTAAAGCGTTGGAGGCAAAGTAATGCGGATCCCAGAAAAATTATTTTCTTTTACATAAGTGACCAATGCTTCTGACATAGACATGGCATCTGCAATAGAAAGATTTTCTGGTACAACAAATGATCCAACAGTCGAACCCGGATGAGAGACCAAAATTCTTTTACCATCCACAATTAATTCTGCAGCAGGAAGCACTGAAAACAAGTTTTGCTTCTTTTCAATCAAAATGCTATGATCCTGAAAACGATCTTTAGGATGATAATTTAGGAACTTTCGCAAATGAAATAGCGTCCCATTGTTACCTGATAAAACAAATTGATCCCAACGGGATTCACTTTGATTAATATATCGATGGAGTGTGAACATTGAACTAGTTTAATGGATAACTTTGCGGGTTGTTCCGTGCGAATAAAATTGAGTTATATCTATTGAATGGTGCTTGCCGTCAATTCTAATTTGGTTACCTAATTTACAGGAGTTATTGTTGAATTCTGCTATTGAAAAAATACATGCTAGGGAAATACTGGATTCTAGGGGAAACCCCACTGTTGAAGTTGATATCATTTTAAAAAATGGGACCATGGGCCGGGCAGCGGTACCATCCGGAGCATCCACAGGCGACCATGAAGCCATAGAACTCCGAGATAAAGATAACACTCGGTTTTTAGGGAAAGGTGTTCGAACGGCCGTTAATCATATTAACACAACTATTGCCGATGCGCTCAAAGGGATGGATGTGACAAAACAGGTTGAGATCGACCAATTAATGATCAATCTGGACGATACGCATAATAAATCAAATTTGGGGGCTAATGCACTTTTGGGTGTATCTATGGCGGCTGCCCATACGGGAGCAAAAGCAACGGGAAAACCACTTTACCAATATCTAGGTGGTGATTCTGCCAAGATTCTTCCAGTGCCCATGATGAATATTATCAACGGGGGTAGCCATGCCGATAACACAGTGGATATTCAGGAATTCATGGTTTTTCCATTTGGTGCTACTACCTTTTCTGAAGCGCTAAAAATGGGAACCGAAATATTTCATCATCTTAAGTCTGTTTTAAAATCAAAAGGCATGAATACGGCTGTAGGTGATGAGGGTGGATTTGCGCCTAATCTTTCATCCAACGAGGAAGCGGTAGAGGTAATTTTAGAAGCCATTGAAAAAGCGGGATATAAAGCGGGACAGGATATTTACCTCGCATTGGACGTTGCCGCTAGTGAAATTTATGATAATGGAAAATATAATCTGGATTCAGAAGGACGTTCTCTATCTTCGGACGAAATGGTGGATTACCTTGGTTCCCTTATAAAAAAATATCCGATTGTTTCTATTGAAGACGGATTACATGAAGATGACTGGGATGGATGGAATCATATGACTGCCGAATTGGGCTCAACGATCCAAATAGTGGGCGATGACCTGACAGTAACAAATATAACTAGGTTGCAACGAGCCATTGATGAAAACAGTATGAATTCAATTCTCATTAAATTAAACCAGATTGGCACAGTGACGGAAACTATTCAAGCAGTGGAATTGGCTAGAAATGCAGGTTTTGGTGCCGTGATCTCTCACCGTTCCGGCGAGACAGAAGATACCACCATTGCAGATCTTTCTGTAGCCATGGGCATGGGACAGATCAAAACAGGATCTGCTTCCCGGACAGACCGAATCTGTAAATACAATCAGTTATTAAGAATTGAAGAAGAACTGGGCTCTGATGCAACATTGGCAAAAATTGGAGTTCTTGGTAAATCAAAATGACCGAATATGAAAAAATGGCGCGCCGTTCTCGTCCCAGAGCTGCACGTCAGCAAATGGCCGAAACACAGCGTCAGTTTGTTCGAGGTGTTTTATTTCTGATTGGTGTTACACTTTTAATTATTTTCATTTTTGGTGATCATGGGCTCTTCCAACTTTACAAACTCAAACGAGAAAGAAAACAAGTCCAAATACATATTACTCAACTTCGGGAGAACAGGGAAAAATTAATCGCTGAAAAAAACCGGCTTGAAAATGATTTAGACTATATTGAAAAGTTGGCTCGGGAACGCTTCAAAATGGCCAAGGCTGGGGAAAAGGTTTTTAAGGTCATCCCTAAATAATGGCAACGTTATCTGTACTCTATTTCTTTGATGTCAAAGAAGACCAGGAGCAAGTTTTTATTGAAAACTGGACCAACCTTACAGCACTTATTTATGAGTATCAAGGTAGTTTGGGGTCGCGATTGCACAAAACCGAAGACGGTCGTTATTGCGGATATGCCATGTGGCCGAACAAAGAACTTTGGGAGCAAGACTGGAGCAATATGCCACACAAGGCCAAGAAATACAGAGATGCGATGAACGGCGCCTGTGCTAGTATCAAGACGTTGGGGACGATGAACGTCTTGGTAGATTTAATTCGGGAAGGGACTCATAAGCTTTAGCTTTGCCCTTGATGAGAGTAGCAGTTATAGGTGGTGGAGCTGGCAGGGGTAGTCAAAGAAAATTACCCGGAAGTCAGGTTGTCATCTTCAAAATATTGAAATAAGAACTAAATATTAATTTCTATTTCAGATTGTACCTTTTGTTTCAAAAAGGCATCTAGATAAATTTCAACTCGACGATTAATTGCCCGAGCTTTATTCTTCTCATCATAATTTGAAATTGATTTCACATCAATAATTGGCCGGAATTCTCCATACCCCATAGCAGAAAAATATTTCTCCGGCAAGGCTGCATATTTATTCATGAGCCGAACGATGTTGAGTGACCTGGAAGCAGATAATTCCCAATTACTTGGATAATCAGCATTGGGCGGTAATTTTTCATCATCTGTGTGTCCTTCGCATCGTACCTCCACATCCAATTGCTGTCCCTTTTTATCAATTAAATCCAGCAAGTTGGCATAATCTTTATCATCAAAGAGATTTATCACTTCCGATTCTCGAATAATCTTCCCAATTCGATGGATCACAGGATAATATTCTGGCTCCACATCAGCTGAAGTGGATTTAAATAAATTTCCTCGAATGGTTATCTTGATTCCTTTTGTGACTCGCTCTACTGAAGTTGTCTCGGAACTCAGGCTCTGTTCCATTTCTTCATAAGTTTCATCTAATAGTTTATTTATAACGTCATCAATATATTTTTCCGCATCATTCAAAATCACGAGTAATAAAACAAAAAAGGTGAGGAGCAGGGTTACTAAATCGGCAAAAGTAAGTGCCCACGCTGTAAATTTTGCACGACGTTCATCTAGGGAAGACTGTTTTGATGTGATGGTCGTCGTCAAAGATTAATCTTTAGATGGACGCAACGAATGAGGAACAAACGTCATTAACTTCTCTTTGATAAGGAGAGGGTGTTCTCGAGCATGAATTGAAATTATACCTTCTACTACAATATTTTTTAGCATCATTTCATTTTCGGATTTTCGTTTAAGCTTTCCCCCAATGGGAAGAAAAATCATATTAGCCATAAATACACCATAAAATGTTGTAATAAGTGCGAGCCCCATTCCAGAAAGAAGTTGAGCAAATTTTTCAGATACATCATAAGAAGCGCTTACTTCTTCGCCACTACCAGCAAAATTATTCATCATGACAATAAGACCCAAAACGGTTCCCAGCATTCCGAATGCTGGTGCATAAGAGCCCATGTATAAAAATAATTCCTGACCGGCAATATGCCGACTGGTAATATTATTCATTTCAAGATTTAGAAAGGTTCGAAGCCGGGATGATTCTCGCTCATTGATTGCCAATTCAATGCCATTTTTAAAAAAGCCTTCCCGCATATTCGGCAGATCTGCTTCGAGAGATAATAACCCGTCCTTCCGTGCCTTTTGCGCTTTTTCCACTATTTCGTTAATGATACCTACATAATCGTAGTCTTCCCCTTTAAAAACATTTTTCAGGATATTGAATATATTCTTAACCGCTTTCAGAGGGAGATTCACCATGGTTGCTGCAAGTGTTCCACCCACTACAATAAGAATGGAATTAAAACTAATGAACCAATATAGGCTACCACCGCTTTGCAAAATACCAATGATGATGATAGTGATGCCCGCGAGTAAACCAATCAAGGTTCCAAGGTCTGTTGTACTTTTATTACTATTCATATTTTATTAATTTAAGAATAATTGTGTCTCGGCAAAGTTAAGACCTTACCTATGAAGTGAATCAATCTTTTTTCTTCGTGCGAGAAAGGGACTGACTCCCTTTATACAATCTATCGTGTTCTTCACTGGTTAGGCTATCAAATCCTTCGCGATTGATCTTGTCCAAAATGCTGTCAATTTCCCGTTCAATTTCTTGGTGTTGGGATACCTTCTTTTCTTCATGTTTAATTTTGTATTCCAAGGTTCTCTTGCGAATGGTAAACCAAAGGTCGTTAAACCGTACAGGACGCTTCAGCATTAAATATCCAATTACCATGCCGGAGAGATGGGTAAGATGGCTGATCTGTGATACATTATCGAAAGATGACATAAATGCTATAACGCCTATCCCGATTACAAACCAAAGTGATTTGATTGGAATAATACCGTAAAGATAAACTGTGCGATTTGGATAGGTGAGCCCATAGGCTAGAAGGACACCATATACGGCCCCGCTTGCGCCCACGATAGGGGTCATGGAGTTGAGTCCAATAATCATGGTCACAAGTCCGGCACCAACACCGGTGACGAAATAAAATTTCAGAAAATGTTTTTTGCCCCAGAGTCGTTCCAATTCACTGCCGAACATCCATAGGACAAACATATTTATCAGTACATGCCAAATGCTGCCATGGAAAAATAAATATGTGAAAGGTTGCCAAAGCATAAACTCTGACCAAACCAGTTTTGGTACAAGTCCAAATAGAGGGAAGAACATGCCTTCTGTCCTGGCGATGGTTTGAAGTAAAAAGATCCCAAAGTTCACAGAAACCAAAATTTTAATGGCATCGGTAAAAAGAGCAGGTTTATAAGAAAACTGGCCGGGGTCTGATTGAAATTGAAATCTCATGAACTCTCAAATATACGTAATTCATTTTTTCGAAAATAGTTCCGAAAATTTAATAACGGAGACACCACACTCATTGGAGCTTCAGGCACAAAAAGCTGAGGTAATTTTGAATATTGTACATCTAATTCTGGATGGCAAAATAAATGATACGTTGTATTAACAAACAGATCTCTGGGAAAACGCCCTTTAATTTTGGGAAATCCACATTGATTAAACACATCTCGAATTATAGTGGCACAATTATTGGATACTATACTAAAATCTTTATATTTCTCAGGCTCTTTTGGATTTGGGGGAGTATTCAAAATGATATCCAAACTTTGTTTTAAGACAGCCATCATTTTTTCTGTATCCAATCCAAATATGCGAATTCGGTGAATGGTCCGCATAAAATTTCGTCCGAATTTGTCATAAAACACACGCCCATCTTCCAAAATTTCAAACAAACCATTATTGGGTGAGGGTGCAAATTCTCCTAAAGCCGGACGATAAAAATATTCTTCTTTGTCCATTATTTCATTTTCATTCATCAAATGTGAAAAATTGAAAATAGATCCATTCACATTGACCGCCGTATGACCCAAAAAAGATACAAAATATTTTGTGAGCCGTTCATTATAATATAGATCCACAAAGGGTTCGGTTGAACTTGACTCAACCGGCCAAATAATGATTATGGGTTCGTTATTTTTATAATCATGTTGCTCTAATTCTCGTGCATGCACCTTTTCTCCGGACCAATGTGCAAGGTACCCATTCCATATAATTCTATCTTCAAAATGGCGGTCACCACTTTCATCTAATATGAAAGATGCAATATGATCCTGTGTTAAGATGCCAGTAACCATAATCTAATCTGCTAGAATCTTTTTCGCTACTTCCATGGATTTGATTTTGGAAAGACCATCAAAATGGTACCGAAGGGATGTCCATAAATAATCGCCAATAATCTTTCGATCTGTTGGTGTCACTTCGTCTGTGGGGAGATTTTCAATATCTTCAGCCAGTAAACTAGCAAGAATTAATCCACTATTTGGGCCAGAATTGGGATCATTTAACGTAAGTCCTGGGAATTCTCGATTATCTAAATTTGGCTGGAATCCAAGGTGCGTCAAAAGCGCACACTCGTAAAACCAGAATAATATATTGGGGTCAGCTTTGGATTCATTGAATGCTCGTAAGGTAGCTACGAGTGCCTTAAATAAACCAGGATGTGGATCTTCATCTAATAACGTTTTTTCTGTTATTTCTAATAGAGCCACTGATAATGTTATGGAACGAAGGTTGTCTAAGATTTTTGGCCATGATTCCCGGAAGTTAACCTTTGATAACACCTGCAGTTCACGATTGGGCTTATTATAGTAGATTATATCGACATAACTCAACGGTTGAAATTGTGCAGACTTGGGGGATTTCCTGGAACGGGCACCTTTAACGATAAGACTTACCTTCCCTTGGTATTCAGAAAAGCAGCGCGCAATGATAGATGTATCACCATAGGGGAAAGATTTTAATACTATGGCGGGTGTGTGGATGATCATAAATGTTAAATCACTGGGTTTATATTTCTTAATCTAACCAAGATTATAGCTGTATAATTTTTTTAGAATAAAACGTAATTATTCCGGCAGTTAGCGCTTCTCAAGTAAAAGACTTACCTTAATATGCTTTTGCGTAAATCACCTCGTGCTTCGCAGGTTTTCCGGAATAAACACATGTTAATCCTTCCGGATTTTCTGACATTGGAATACAACGAATTGTGGCTTTAATATCTTTTTTCACCCTTGCTTCCGTTTCATCGGTCCCATCCCAGCCACAACGAACAAACCCGCCTTCTTTAATGACTTTTTTCAACTCATCATAGGTTGACACTTTATGTGTATTCTCTTGCTGAAATGTTAATGCTTGCTGGAAAAGCCCTTTCTGTATTTCTTCTAATAAATCGGGAATTTGAGCTACAACTTCATCTTTGGATAAAAATGACTTATCTCCTGTATCCCGCCGAGCCACAACTATATTCCCATTCTCTACGTCTCGAGGACCTACTTCTAGCCGAAGTGGAACACCTTTCATTTCCCATTCATTGAATTTGAATCCCGGGGAATTATCTGTCCAATCCTGATGAACTCGAACATCTGCACCCTCTAATGATTCAACAATAGGAGCAAGATAATCTCTCACCATCTTTTCCTGTTCTTCATTACGAGATATAGGAATAATAATAACCTGGATTGGTGCAATTTTTGGCGGCAGGCGGAGACCTTTTTCATCACCATGTGTTAAGATCACAGCACCCACAAGGCGTGTACTGACGCCCCAACTGGTGGCCCAGACCAACTCTTCTTTATTCTCTTTGGTTTGAAAGGTGACATCAAAGGCCTTTGCAAAATTCTGTCCAAGGTTATGGGATGTGCCGGCTTGCAGCGCCCGCTTATCTCCCATCATGGCTTCAATACAATATGTTTTATCCGCGCCTGCAAATTTCTCCGATTCCGTTTTTAGTCCTGTGAGTACGGGTATTGCTAAATAATCCTCAGCCAATTGGCGGTAGAGTTCTAGGATATCCAGCGTTTCTTTTTGGGCTTCTTCTGGTGTGGCATGTGCTGTATGCCCTTCCTGCCATAAAAATTCCGATGTCCGGAGAAATAACCGCGTCCGCATCTCCCACCGAACCACATTGGCCCATTGATTAATCAATATAGGAAGATCCCGGTAGGATTGGATCCATTTTTTATACATGGACCAGATTACTGTTTCGGATGTGGGACGTACAATAATCTCTTCTTCCAATTTAGAATCCGGATCCACTATAATGCCCTTCTCGTCGTCGGCTTTGAGACGTGTATGTGTTACTATCGCACATTCCTTAGCAAATCCTTCTACGTGTTGTGCTTCCTTTGCCAAAAATGATTTTGGAATAAAGATGGGGAAATATGCATTCACATGACCCGTAGCTTTGATCATTTTATCAAATGATTCTTTGATATTATCCCAGAGTTGAAAACCATAAGGTTTAATAACCATGGTTCCTTTCACGGGGCCATGATCAGCCAGGTCTGCTCGCTTTACAACCTGGTTGTACCATGCGGAAAAATCTGTATCTCTGTTGGGTAATCCTTTGCTCATAATAAAACGTATATCTCGATTATATAGACAGGAAAATTACGGCACAGGTAAAGGGGCTCCAAAGATGATAAATACCAAAATGACATATATGTGATTCAAGAAATTCTGATAGCCAACTCTTTATTCTCTATCTATTGAAGATTTGAACCTTTCAAAGGTTTTTTTACAGAATATCTAAAATGAAAAAATTACTTTACCCAACATACAGGAAATAGGGGATGGTCTATTGGGTCACCTTGCTTAAAGGATCTTAATTCTGGAAAGGGCGGTGAAGTTTCTCCTGGCCTTTCAGCGAAAACTGCATCGTCACCTATCCAGCGAGACGAAAAAGCTCTTCTCCTTATTTTACTATGGGGATTCCCTTTCCCAGAATGAAGCGTTTTAAAATGAAAAACAATACAATCCCCCTGCTCCATATCCCATGATAAGATCTTATGTTCATTCCTATGGGCATCAATGTCTGGGATTGAATCAAAACACCCGGGAGGATAATCGTAGTCTTTTAAGGTCAGAAATTTGATGGGCATGAACATTTTTCCTAACAGATGAGAACCGGCAACAAACTCTAGCCCCGATTCTTTCGGAACTGGATCTAAGGGCAGCCAAATACTGCACACCTGTTCACCATCTACACAATAATAGGGCTGATCATGATGCCAAGGTGTTGACTCAGCTGTTTTTGGTTCTTTTACAAGAACATGTTCATGAAAAATCCGCATCTCTGAGGATTGAGTTAAACAGCCAGCAATTTCCGCTGCCGGAGAATTCAAAATGAAATTATTATATTCTTTAATTCGGCTCCAATTACAATAATCATCGTAAAAATCACCTTCATCATCTTGTGGAGTGTATTGACAGGCATAGGGCCCCGGATCCTTACGGTTTTTTTCTATGCCCTCAGCTAAAATATATAGCCAATCACGATCAAAAGTATTTTTGAGAAGGATGGCACCATTTTCAGAAAATTCCTGAATTTGTGATTTGGATATCACCCCTGATTCACACGTCCATAAAATAATTTCTGGACTTCAGGACTATTCATCACATTGGGTCTATCCTTGTAGCATAATGTGCCTACATACCTTGTTGTATCCCCTTTAATGGATGTTACACGATGCAAGGAATAGAATCCTGCAAAGAGGAGCAGGTCACCCGGGTCAACATCTAATGTAACCACACCTGCATCCGACCCTTTCAAAACGGAACCTAATTGTGAATAATCATCAGTATCCTTTTTTCGCAAATCAGGGATGGTTTGAAACAGACCACCCTCATCCGGTCGTTGAATCAACAAAGTTATGGTTACTTGTGATTCATCATAATGCCAGCCATGATTTTGGCCCGCGCCCATACAATTGACTGTGAGTGCTGCCATGGGATCAGCCATACGAAATAGCTTATATCCCAATACCTCCGATAAAAAATGTATAAGTGGATCCCAATTGTATAATAGATGCAATGAATCTTGTGAGTTCATCAGGTCATGTGGAATAGAGTTTAAGGACGTATCATCCCTCATTCTTAAGGGGTGATCTGCTGGTAGAGTACCATCATCATCATCAAAAAATACATTATGATTATCTTTGCAAAAATGGGATCGGTGAATAGTACTATCTGTTTCTGCAATCATCCTGTCCAAGATTGGTTGTTTCACAAAATTCTTAAGAATCGCTACTCCCAATTGTTGAAAGGACGATTTACAGTTTTTCGCAAGGGTTTTCCAGGCATCCGTTTTGGGTTGATCGAGTGGATATTCCTCTATATTTATAATATTTTCTGCACTATGCATCACCGGAAAATATAAACGGTTTTTCCATTCTATCTAAGATTAAATTCACACCTTTATTTAATCATGAAAGCAAAAAATAATTCACCAAAACTTGACCGAAAACTGGGCTTATTTGACAGCACTATGATGGTGATCGGTATCGTGATCGGCTCTGGAATCTTTATGACTACAGGACTCATGGCGGATGCTCTGCCCTCCGCTTCCTTGATCCTGATTGTCTGGCTATTGGGTGGTTTACAAATGCTGGCCGGGGCACTGACTTATGCAGAATTGGGCGCTGCCATGCCGAAAGCCGGTGGGCAGTATATTTATCTTCGAGAGGCCTACGGATCATTACCGGCCTTTCTTTTTGGATGGGTCGCATTTATAGCTTATTTGACAGGAACAAACGCTGCAATTGCTGTTGCGGTGGCTGAACATCTTGGCTCATTTTATCCCAGTATTTCGACCCATAATATTGTAATAGGTTATGATTATTTTTCAATATCTGGTGGTCAAATTTTTGCTATTTCCTTAATCCTTATTTTATCCTTCATAAATTATTTAGGTATTTTATTTGGGAAATGGATCCAAAATGTTTTTACAATATTGAAAATTGGGAGCATATTATTTTTCGCACTTGCAGGATTATTTATTTCGACAGGCAATCATATAGATTTATCAATCAATCCAACCAATATGAGTATTGGATCAATACTCACCGGGATGGGAATTGCCTTAGTTGCGGTAACCTGGACTGTTGGAGGATGGGAATATGTAACTTTTGCAGCTGGAGAGATCAAAAATCCTAAAAAAAACCTGCCTTTGGCTCTAATAATTGGAACGGTAGTAATCTTTGTTTTATATATTATAATCAATATTGCATATTTAAAGGTATTGCCCATGGATTCGCTTATTGGTGAAATAAAGGTTGGTGAAGCTACTGCCAAGGCACTCTACGGCCCCGGGATAGCAGGTGCGTTTGTCGTGGTTGTGATTATATCTATGTTTGGTTCATTGAATGGGAATATACTTGTCGGTCCAAGAATATCATACGCAATGGCCAAAGATAATTTATTCTTTTCCAAGGCAGCTGATGTGCATCCAAAATTCCATACACCGGGAAATGCAATTATGATTCAGGGGCTTTGGGCATCAGTCTTGGCACTATCCGGTACCTTTGAGGAAATAATTACTCTTGTGGTGTTTGTTAATTTCATGATGTGGATTGCAGCGTCGTCAACGGTGTTTGTATTACGAAAAAAGCAACCTGAACTAGAACGACCCTATAAAGTATGGGGTTATCCGTATGTGCCTGCATTTTTTATTATATTTTCATCAGCTATTATGATAAACACTTTTTTCGAGTCACCGCAACAATCCTTAATGGGGATTGGGCTTACATTACTCGGGATCCCAGCTTATTTATATTGGAAGAAAAATTAGTTATTCGTCAGTCTGAACAACAAATCTGTATGGGGCAGATTTGTAACCATGCCTGCACTACAACAAACATGAGATGATGGATAATATTTTCTCATGCATTTAATCTATAATACAAAATAACCCTAAGAGACATATCCATTAAGCCAACATTCAATAATCACATTAATCTTAATGGCTTGATTGCCGCAACCACCGCAGCCGGGTCTTTTTTCCAGTCAACGCTGGGGTCATCTACATAAAGTTCTACTTCGTTTCCGTCCGGATCTTCCAAGTATAAACTTTGGCTCACCGTATGGTCACTCATGCCGGAGATTGAAACACCCGCTTTATTTAATTCATCCCTGGCAGTTCGTAGTTCGTCCAAGGAATCGCCTATTTTGATGCCAATATGATACAACCCAAACCGGTGCCCTTTCTGGGGCGGAGGCGCTTCACCTACTTCAATTAACAGAATCTCGTGATGGGTCCTGCCCGAGGTGAGCGCACAAGCGTTAAAAGGGTGTTTCATTTTACCCGCTTTTTCAAAGCCTAACAAATCCCGGTAAAATACCAGAGAACGCTTTAGCTCTTTTACATAAAAAACAACATGGCCTAGGTAATGGGCTTTCATGATGATAATTCCTTATAACGAAAACAATCAGTTGTATGGTCATTCACCATGCCAGTTGCCTGCATAAATGCATAGCAAATGGTGGACCCAATAAATTTAAAACCACGCTTTTTCAGATCTTTGCTCATGGCAGTGGATTCCGAAGATGATGCGGGAAGTTCAGATATTTTACTAAATCTGTTTTGAATGGTTTTCCCGTGGGTAAATTGCCAGATGTATTTGTCAAAACTGCCGAACTCATTTCTGACATCCAGGAATAATTTTGCATTCAAAACCGTTGAATTTACCTTGAGCCGATTACGTATTATATTAGGATTTTGCAGTAATAATTCAATTTTGGATTTAGAATAAGTGGAAATTATTTCCACATCAAACTGGTCAAAAGCCATCCTGTATCCGTTTCGTTTTTTCAAAATAGTTTCCCAACTGAGGCCCGCTTGGGCGCCCTCAAGAATTAAAAATTCAAACAAGGTTCGGTCATCATGAACAGGAACGCCCCACTCTTCATCATGATATTGTTTGTATAATGCGGTGCTATCGGCCCATTTACATCGTTTCATAATATATGAGTTGAATCGTTGGGGTATTTCAAATCCCAGGGTGCACGAATTGTATCCATGGTCTCCATAATCTGGAGTGACTCTTTCAGTGGCATACGAGGGCTTTCCAGTAAGCTTTCCCGCAAACAGCGGTGGACTTCTTTCACCTGGTAATGTAATCCATTCCCCAGAATGGGTTCTTCAAAATCAATTATTTTTTGTCCATCCACGTGTAAGGTGGCTTTATTGGGCACAGCAAACAGGTCCGGTATTTTAATATAACCTTCCGTGCCATAAATATAAGCATTATTCACGGTAACGGTTCGCAAAGCAAAGATCAGTACCGCCAATGCACCATGGTCATATTCCAGGATGGATGCACCTTGTTCGTCAGATCCGTAATCTCCAATAAACCCAAATCCCGTTGCTTTATTGGGTGGACCGCCAAATACCATGGAGGAGAACCCTATGACATAAATCCCAAGATCCAATAGACTCCCGCCACCCAGTTCCGAGTTTAAGGCACGATCTTCCATGGAGAAATTCCCACGGATGCAGCGGTCGGCTTGTACAATGCGTACATCTCCGATTAAACCATCTTTGATCCAGTCCAATACTTGATGAATCACCGGAAAGTGGCGAGTGACCAATGCTTCCATCAAAAAAACATTATTTTTCCGGGCGGTTTGTATCATTTTTTCTGCTTCCCCCGCATGGATACAAAAGGCCTTTTCACATAGGACAGCTTTTTTTGCATTCATGCATAGGATGCTGTTTTCCGCATGAAAAACATGGGGGGTGGCAATATAAATCACATCCACGTCCGGATTATTTGCCAAGTCTTGGTAAGACGAATGCCGGTTAGGAATTTTGTATTTTTGTCCGAATGTATCAGCCGTTTCCTGGCTTCTGGATCCCACAGCCACCACCTCCGCATCGGGAACATGCTTTATATCTTCCGCAAAACTACCGGCAATTTTACCTGTGCTTAATATGCCCCAGCGGATTTTTTTCATGGTGTAAAACTACCATTCTGATAATCTTCAAATGCTTTTATAATTTCGCCCCGAGTATTCATGACAAAAGGTCCGCCTCGTGCTACCGGTTCATTCAAAGGTTCTCCTGCGACAAGATAAATACTCGCTTGTGTGCCATTTGTTTTAAAATGGATATTGCCCTCTGTATTGTAAATGGCTAATTGACCCTTGGAAAGGGATTCTCCGGACTTAACATCCCCTTCGTAAATAAATCCAAAAGCATTCCAGCCATCCATAACGGGAATAGATATTTCACTTTCCGGGTTTAATCGAATATCCATTATCAAAACGGGCGTGTGAGATTTCCCTGGTCCGATAGTCCCATTATATTCTCCCGAAATGACTTTCACCGTTCCTTTGTCATTTTTGACAAATGGGATTTGTTCAGATTCAATGTCTTGGTAAGCGGGCTCAATCATTTTTTTCTCTTTGGGTAAATTCAACCACAACTGGAATCCTCTGGCTAAGCCATCGGTCTGGATAGGCATTTCGCTATGGACGATCCCCCGGCCCGCGGTCATCCACTGGACAGAACCTTCCCCTAACTTACCTTCGTTTCCGGCAGAATCTCTATGCTGCCATTTTCCGTTAAGCATATAGGTGATGGTTTCAAATCCACGATGAGGATGGGGCGGAAATCCGGCAATGTAATCATCGGGGTTATCACTGCCGAATTCATCCAGAAGAAGGAATGGATCCAGCATATTGAGTTCTGGACTACCGATGATACGAGTGAGATTAACGCCGGCACCGTCCGTGGTTTTTACGCCTTCAACTATCTGATTAATTTGGCGTTGATTCATTTCTTGAATTCAACTCTTAAGTGCAACTCAATGACGAGTTTTGGAAGATGCGGAGCCGCTGTAAGCTTCGTACTTTTCCCACCGTCAAAAATGAGGAGCACAAATGAAACACTACAGCCAGCTCACGCTGGAACAAAGATACATAATATATTCCATGCTTA
>JABHKE010000072.1 GCA_018692355.1 Fidelibacterota bacterium | reverse complement strand
GACAAGACTGCTTTTCATCAGCTTTTTTCTGATTTTCATGATACTCTATTTCGATTCGTCGCCTACAGAGTTCAGGATGGAGATCTCGCCGAAGACATTACCCAGGAAACTTTTCTACGGGTTTGGCGTAACCGTGAATCCATTCAACCTGAAAAATCTTTTTTTTCACTGATTGCCCGCATTAGTACCAATCTTTGTTATGATCATTTTCGCCACATGGAGGTTAGGCATCGTCATGAGGATTTGCTCCCTGAATTTGGGAAATCCCATTTTGATGATCCTGAAGCAGTAAATCAGGCAACCATGCTGCAAGAAGAAATTCAAAGAGTGGTGAATGATAAATTGCCGGATAAGTGTAGGAATATTTTCATTCTGAGCCGTATAGAAGGTAAATCGAATCCTGAAATTGCCGAATTGTTGGACTTAAGTGTGAGAACTGTAGAAAATCAAATCTACCGAGCACTTAAAGTATTAAAGAAAAATTTAAAGAATTACTTATGAGTATTTTTAAGGAATTCGACGTTATTTTGGTGTACCGGAGATAAGATACGATTCTTAGAATCCGAAGAAAAATAGAAATGAAAAAACTAGACGATATACAAAAATTGATTTGGGAGCGTAGCGCTCAAGTTGAATTGCCATCGCCGCCTGATAAAAAAGCTGTTTGGATGCGACTTTCTCAGCACATGGATATTTCTGATATAGATATAGACATGAATCAAGACCAACAACGAATCGCTCCTCCGGCACAGAGATTTTTATCAAAGTTTAAACCACGCATGACCTATGCTGTTTCTTTGGGACTTGCATTGGTCTTTGCATTGCCAATTGCATATGATTCACTCACGACAGAAACCCTTGTGACTCAAACAACTGATTTCCGAACCCTTCAATTGCCTGATGGATCAACCATTACACTAAATGCAGGAAGTCAAATAAAATATAAAAAAGACTTTAATACTGATCATCGTTCACTCACCATGACTGGTGAAGTATATTTTAATGTTAAAAATGGGAATACTCCTTTTGTTATTCAGACAAATCAAGGACAAGTGACTGTTCTAGGGACATCTTTTAATGTTCGTTCAAGAGAAGATGGTTTTGAAGTGGGAGTAAACGAGGGGATTGTAAAAGTCTCCAATGATTCAAAATCTGTGATTCTGCATAAAGGGCAAATGATTGGAATTGATTCTAATTTTGATGAAAAGAATCTTCAAAATATTTCCTACACTAATTATCCAGACTGGATGCATGAAAAGCTTGTTTGCGAACAAACGCCCTTATCAGAAGTTTGTGACGAAATTGAACGTACCTTTGGCATCTCATTTAAGTTTGCCAACCCATCCCTTTCTGATATCACAGTCACCGGCGTTATTGATGCGCAGGATTTAAATACAGTGTTGAGCACTATTTCATTATTGACTCAACATGAGTTTAAATTCGATGGTGATACGTGCACGATCTTCTAAGCTAACCCACCTATTTAAATTTTTATTAGCCGGGCTCATATATTTGAGTTCAGCTTTCGCTGTTATAAAAACAGATTCAATTTCTTTCCAGTTTCACAACACGCCACTCAAAAACGCACTTAAGCAACTGATTGATGATCATGGGGTTTCCATTGTATTCCCTGATGATATTGTAAATACGCCCATCTCTGCACAATGTAAATCCTGCACTCAGGAAGAAGCAGTTGTTGCAGTTCTTTCCACTTCGAATCTGGTCTGGAAGCAAACGGGAAATCAATTTACTGTTTTTAATTCGGTCACCCCTTTTCGTTTCGCCGTTTCTGGTCGAGCTCTGGATAAAGAAACAGGTGAACCCATTCCGTTCGCAAATGTATTTATTCCGGAATTAATGATCGGGGATATTTCCCAAAACGATGGTTCGTTTTCTATTCTTAATATTTCTACTCGCTCTTGTACCTTACACATTTCGTACATTGGGTATGAAACTGAAAAAGTGCCCATCCTTTTTCCTAAAGGTGAAAGTGTTTTCCATGAAATTTTCATATCACCAAAAGTACTAAATACTGAAACTGTTTCTATTATGGGGACAACTCGGGAGTTTATGGATCGATCTAATTCACCAGGACAAATTTCTTTTTCACCCCGGCATATATCGACTTTGCCTAACCTGGGGGAAGTTGACATTTTTCGGTCACTTCAACTGCTTCCGGGAATTCAGTTGGGTTTGGGGGGCACATCCGGATTAAATATTCGCGGTGGTACACCAGACCAAAATTTGGTTTTACTGGATGGGATGCCGCTGTATCAAACCGATCATTTGTTTGGATTTGTGAGTGGTATGAATGCCAATGCTATCAAGGATGTGCAGGTTTATAAGGGCGGATTTCCTGCGCAGTATGGTGGCAGAATTTCAAGTGTGATTGAACTGACAAGCCGGAATGGGAACAGTCTAAAGCCCCATGGCTCAATTTATGGAAACTTGATGAGCCAGGGTGTATCCGGAGAGATACCGATCCTTTCAAGGGGAAGTTGGATCTTTAACTTGAGGAGTTCCACCACATCAACTTTTAAGACAGAGCTTTATGAATCAATCCAGGAGTATGTTACGGGAGATGACAATTTTAATCTCATCGATGAAAGTGCAGACATAACTAAAGACCAGGGAGCCACCTATTCCCCCCAGTTTTCTTACTTGGATTTCACGAATCGCTTCTCGTTCATGTTGACGCCCAATCATCGACTCACTTTGACAAATACAACGGGGCTGGATTCCATTCGAGAGAGTAGGGATTTTTTTGGATTCTCTACGATTCTTGGTTATGACTCGTCCTATACACAAGGAAGTACCGAATGGAAAAATAATGGGACAACTTTAAATGTATCTTCCAAATGGAACCACGAATCTGACACTCAAATCACCCTATCGAATTATGACTATTCCAGTTCATATGATTCAAAAGACTCTGCCGATGTAAACAATGTCCGTATGTTGATTGGATCTGTAAACGAAGAAAATACTTTACAGGACAGATCTCTAAAATTCCATCATAGGTACATGGGATTTGAAAATCACAAATTTGAATCAGGGATTGACGAAACGTTCTATGATATTAGTTTTTCTGATCACAAAATAGATGGAACGACTTCAAATGAATCATCCATAGAACAAAATGGTTTTTTACATTCTTTTTATATTCAGGATCTATGGGTCCCATCCCCCCGGTGGGTTATTCAGCCTGGACTAAGAGTATCTTATTTTTCAGAACGAGTGGGGTTTTATACGTCTCCGCGCCTATCAGTGATCAATAAAATATCTCCCAACATCACAGTAGAATCATTCATTGGAAAACATTACCAATTTGTTCACCGTCTTTCCGGATATAATACCACCCGCGGTACCCAGGGAATGTGGATCCTTTCCTCTGAAGATATTCCAAATATTTCTTCTTTAAACACTCATTTCGGTCTGAATTGTGATTTTTCTGATTACACCATAACCGGTGAATTTTACTACCGCTCCATGGACGACTTGGTCCAATTCAAAGAATCTTCTATCCCAGTTACGGCTCTTAGAAACGACCTAGGTGAAGAAGAATCTCTCATGAACATAGGAAGCGGAAAAACGAATGGTATTGAAATTATATTAAGAAAAAGAAAAGGGCCCATCACTGGCTGGTTATCCTATCAGCGAAATAAAACACAATATACTTTTCCTAACTTGAATCAGGGTAAACCCTTTTTTAGTGACCATGATAAAACCCAAGAATTCAAATCTGTATTCATGACCAATATTGGTTCTTGGGAATTGACCGCGAATTGGGTTTTTGCATCAGGACATGTTTATACAGACTCTGAAAATGTCGATGTTGAAAATCTACAAATTATCATTTCCTCGCACAAAAATGAATCAAGGCTTTCATCTATTCATCATCTGGATGTGAGCCTTTCAAAAACATGGCGGGTCTCCATTGCTAAAATTCATACTGGACTTTCAATCTATAATTTATATGACCGGAATAATATCAGCCACAAAAGGTACAATCCATACAAATCCGAGCTCACCATGACAGATGTTGTTATGTTCGGAATCACTCCAACAATATTTTTACAGATCAGTTTTTAACTGGATTATTTTTTTATAAGATAATATTTCCTTACTTCATAAATGTAATTTTCTGAGTTATTACTTCTTCTCCATATTTAAATTGAAGAAAATAAACACCTGAAGAAATATTTTTGGGATGCCATTGGATATTGTGTTTGCCCGGTTTCATTATCTCATTGATCAACGTTTCTACACGTTGTCCTTTGATATTGAATACATGTAAAAATGATGCATTCATCGTCCCTGCTAAGGTATTTGGAATATCAAACGAAATGGTCGTTATTGGGTTAAACGGATTCGGATAAGCTGGGTAAAGGTGAAATTTTCCCGGAATGATAGATTTTAAATCTGAAGATAAATTATTATAAGTACTGTTTTGAGCGCCTGGGGTGCCATTATCTGTTGATGCAGCCCAAGATTCAGATAATAAATTATCCAAAGTAGGATTGATTAATTCCAGAGTGGGGCCATTTCCATCCGGTTCCACTGACCATGGATCTATATCATCATATTGGACAGAGTCAATTAATACGCCAGCATTATCAAAGATTCTCACCTGGTCACCACCTCCGCTTAAGCCAAAATCAAAGGGACCTATGACATTATTAATATCCGGGTAGCTGGAGCTGAATAAATCCATATCTTTGGCAAGAACCAAATAGTTATTGGGCTGGATAACCGTCTCATCAGGAATAGTATAACCATGGTTATTGTCATCATCTTTTAATATCCAGTCTGAAATATCTATTTCTGTCTCTCCTGGATTAATCAGTTCTACCCAATCATCCGAGTTATAATCATCACTGGAGTTATAATTTATTTCATTAATAACTGTAGTGCCTGAACTGAGATTCGTAGGGACAAACACCGCGGTCAGTGCAAAGGGATCTGTAACCTGTACATGGATTGTTGCGCTTGAATCTGGGAATTGCAGCCAACTACTAAATTGGAACCCTTCGTTTGGAATCGCCCTGGCTTCAATTGGAATTGTTGGAAAATAGTAGCCATTCCAGCCTGATTCTATAATTTTTAAGGTGTTGAGCTGGATTGAGCCAGCCCCTTCAGGAACAATATTCAAGGATGTCTGAGCAATATTTGGCAGGTCAAATTGATTCTTAATATGGTTAATAGCATAAGATCTTCTGTTAGTGCTAAAATTTTCCATTGTATTAATTCTACTTTCCCAGTTGACAGTAGAATTAGGCCAATTGCCGTTATTATACCATCTAGCTCGATGGGCAGGAATAATTTCTTCAATATTATTGGTTATTGAATCAAGGTGGCTTATAAGATAATTTGGTTGGAAAACAGTGTTCAGCAGATCACAGTAAATATTTATAAATGAATTCTTAAAATGATCATTGTCCATCATTCGCCTGAACAGAAAAGTACTCCACGGCGGGTTAGGCCATCCTGGCCCATTTGGATTCAGGGCAAAACTAAGGGTATTATATGTGTAGGCGTTGGATTCCCAAATGCTGAATCCAAAATCTGTGTCATATAATATCCAGCGCCATTTTCCTCCAACCCGGTGGTCTCTCCAAAATTTAATATTATTTCCTGGCCAGTCTCGGTTATCAATAAAAATCTGAAATGCCTGATAACTCATGTAGGACTCAACATCAATCCAGTTTTCCAGTGCGTTTTGAACAATGAGGTCTCCCATATCTTGACTTTCTAAATAATCTAAAAGATTCAAATAATCTGTATTGGTACCATGAATAACATTCCATTCGTTTACTCCTTCAATATCAAGTAAATCAATATTTTCAGCATTGATCAAATGATGAGATGCGAGGAAATGTTCATTCACTTTCTCACGGATATTTTGTATTCCCCAAAATTCCCCGTTTAAGTATAATACTGCCGGGCGGTACTGCTGGTGATCTATATTTAAGTCATTGGTTAAACTGGTAATAAATCCATCTCGTAGCATGGTGGATTCCCAATCGTTCCCAGAATTACGTAGTATAAATGCTTCGTAATTGTCAATTCCAGAATCGGGAAATAGACCGTAATCAAAAGTACTGGGACCATAATAACTTCTGGAAAAAATGGACAGAGATTTTTGAGGGAATGCCCGGCTCCAACCACCAAATATCTTAGCACCTGCGTTGGCTGCGTAACCTGAGCCATCAGTTTCAAGTATCTCAAAATGGATGGGACGCTCCCAGTCTTCCCAAAAATTTGCTCCAAAGTAAGGAAAGTCTCCGCTTGCATTAGGCCCCATAACATACATTCCGGTATCTTCATCAAAAAAGGTGCTTGGGTCTGTTGAAAGAAACACTACAGGCAAATCTTCTGCTTCGTCTGCAGCAAAAATATATGTTTTAGATTCCGTTTCTGATGGCAACCAGCCGTTCAAAAATGCCCGTGCCCTGATTACTGTCGTACTGGTCAGTGGAATAGAATACTCATAATTAAAATCATCCATGGCTGGTGTAGTACCATCCGTGGTAAAATGTATTGTGGCGGATTCATCAGATGTACTCAATTCAACTGAGATCTGGCCCTGATTATAAAAACCTGATGCCATAGAAAACTCAATAGGCGATAGCGCACCGGCATAGGATGATGTTGAGTTTGAAGTACCGGGCGTAGGCTCAGCGAACAAAACCCAGGAACTACTTTCGAAATATCGGCCAAAAGACATGTCTGTCTCCAACGTACCAGTAAAATTAGAATCGAGGACATTCTCATCTTGATCAGATAATATTAGATCATCTCCATTTGAACTTAACTTAAAATTTGTATGCAGGTAGGAGCTAGGCAATACCATTAATTGATGAGGCTCTGTTGCATTAACTATTTCTGAATTATAACCCAAAGTGAGAAAAGGAATACAACTCAGATCGGATGATGAAGTATTATAATTGTGGACCTCAACAGCCAAGGTGTTATCACCGGGAACAAAAGGAAACTCATTCAGATCAATTGATATTTCTTCCGGAAAACCGCCTGCATAAATCTCAGCCTCGTGAAGACCTGTTGTAGTCTCATTATAGTATACCTGGCTATTTGATGCTCCCATATTTCTGCGACTAAACTCCTCTCCGTTCAGATAGGCAATGTAACCGTCATCATAGTCAATATGAAAAAGAGCTTTTGTAATCATTGTGGGGTCATCTATTTGAAAGGTTTTACGGGCAAATACAGAAATGATTTGAGATAATTCTGTATTATCATCATTATCCCCATACCCAAAACCGCTTGGTCCCGTAGACCAATTACTTATAGCTGTTCCTGGATCGTCCCAATTTGAAATAGGTGCGCTTGTCCCCGGCCAATAGGACCAAGAATCTCCCCAGTTAATTACTGCATCCCATTCTGCAACCAGGTCTTTTCTATTTTTATCGGAAGCAAAGATAACAAGAAAACCATTTGGTTCAAGAACTATGGATGGAAAGACCCACATAGACAGATCATCAGGATCATCAGTGATCCCGTAACCATTTAAATTTATTTCTTGCCCACTGGTATTATATAATTCAAACCAATCCGGTGTATCACCATCTTCATCATATAAAACAGTACCATTAGTGGATACAATTTCATTGATCTGAATGGTTTGCCCGAGAATAAATTCAAACAAAAATATTATGTATAATATTTTTTTCATATTTTATTAGATTGATATTATTTTGCTTATTTTTTTGCAGTAATGACTATAAAAAGTCAGCTGGATTTTATCCATTCATTCTGGCCAATTCCGAATAATATTTCTTGCTAGTTTGCCCGCTTTTGTAAGATCATCATCAGACCAGCCACCGGTTGTACTTGCGCCAGGAATTAAAATAGACCACTCTTCTTCTTTATCGTTTACGGCCCAGTTACAATGGCTGATTTTATTTGTAAAGCACCAGGTCATCCACTCGTTTGCTTCAGAATCCACTAAACTGTACCCGATTGAGCCCCATTCAGTGACAAAAAGGGCTATGCCGCTTTCCAGCGCTGCACTGGCTCTATCGCGTAACCATTGTTGGTGATATACAGTATAAAAATGCAAAGAGTAAGCAATGTTTGAATAGCCGGTGATAGGGTCAGCTGCAGCAAGATCAACTCTTTGGGACCATTCAGGTGTTCCCACAACAATAAGGTTATCGGGATCAATTGAACGTATGGTAGCAATTATTGAGATAGCATAAGGTTTAATGATGGTGCTCCAGGATATATCGAGAGGTTCATTGTATATTTCATAAATAACATTATCATATTCACCATACAGATTTGCCATTTCCTCGAAAAATAATGCAGCTTCATTGGTATTGTCTTCAGCATGGTGCGAGTGCCAATCAATAATAACGTAAATTCCTTTATCTATTGCAGCATCTACAATGATTTTTACTCGATTTTTATTTGCAGTTTTATTATCAAGATAACCGCCAGGATCTTCAACACCCATTGCTGCCCTAACGATAGTTGTATTCCAATCATCTTTAAGCCACGAAACAATTTCAGCTTTATAATATCGTTCACCACCCCAATTGTCATTACTCCAGAAAAAACTATTCCCAGCAAAAGAAACTGGTTCATTATTTTTATCTATAATTTTATTACCGTTTTGTTGTAATAGACCATGTATTTGTACCACAGTTGTATCTTCAACCTGTAGAGGTAGATTATCTGAAATATTATTGTTTTTATCACACGAATAGAAAGTAAGACAAGTTAAGATAAAAGATGAGATTAGTATGAGTAGGCCTGTTATCTTCATAAGATAAACACTTATTGCAATGGAATTTAGTTTCTATGCTAATTACTTAAATGAATATTATTGTAGGTTACAGCAGTTAATTGAGAGTTATCATGGCTTAAAGTTGCCAGGCCAATATATATGGATTTACCCCAATTGTTAATATTTAATTCCCCGATTTTAACCCATTCATTTTTATCATTAACATAAAAATGGACATATTCTTTTATTTTTTCAACTTTGAGATTTTGGTTAGACGAATCTAGCTTAGGACCTGATTTAGCTTTCATAACTTGACCATTTTTCTCCCTGTATCCATATTCAGTAGCCCCACTAGGAAAAATATTTATAATTCCATGAGCTGAATTTTTATTCAAGTTTTTTCGTACCATTATTCCAGCTTTCGCATAGGGATGTGTATTTTTCAGAGAGTCTACCTTGACGGAAAAACTGAAATCACCTGCAATTTTCTGGTAAGCAAATCTAAACTGATCATCTGTATTCCATATATCATTACCTCCACCATAAAAGGTCCAATCATTTGATTTAATTATTTGTCCACCTTTTAGTGAACGACCGATATCTTTCACTGCCCATGGAGAGGGTAAAGGATCTTCGCCAGGAGGTTTCAACAAAGCAGGTGGTTTAGCCGGTAAAGACGCTAATGGAGTAGTTTGATCGCTAGTTGTTAACCAATATCTGAGATCTTCGTTAATTGAATATTCCATTGTACCAAATGATTCAAACCAGTTTTGAATCTCACTGTTACTAGCTTTAGAAATATTTATGTTTATTAAGGTATTTTTATTTGTAACCATTCCCCAAGAACCATCTCCGATACCTCCTTTTTCATTTAAGACCTTGTAAGACCACATGGTAGCAGGCCAATTCAAAGATTCATAATAATCATAATAGCGGCGCATCATTTCACCCCCACCTGCTTTATTAAGAACAACATTGAACTCACCAATTAAAAGTGGGCTGTTAAATGATTCCATTTTTTTCTTCCATATCGGAAGTCCTTCCTTTATGAATTGGGTATGTACATATGGCTCTGGAGATCCCCATCCAAAAAGTCCGGGATAAAAATGCATTGTATAAATAACATTATCAAGATTAACAGACCGAATATTTTTATAAAAATCAATTCCGCTTGTATGACCTGGAAAAATTACAATATGATTATCATTATTTGCTCTTATTGCCTCATAACATTTAAGAACCACTTTTTTAAGGTTCTTTTCATTGCTGCCCCACGGCTCATTTAACAGATCGTAAGCTGCAACTGTAGGCTCATCTTTGTAACGCTTTGAGATCTGATTCCACAGCCATGCTGTTTGTTTTTGGTACGCCTTGTTCGACCATAGTTTATTGTATCCCACTCTGCCGCTATGATCCATTCCACTTTGCCTTCCCGGCGCACCATGCATATCCAAGATCACATATAGATCTCTTTCTTTAGCCATTTTAATTGTATGATCTAACCACTCCCAGGCATCCTTCTTTAGGGAGAATGGCTCACTGTCAGAGCCCATTAATAATTTGTAGTCAAATGGCAGTCGGACTGTATTCATCCCAAATGATTTGATGATATCAAAATCACTATTTTTGATCCAGTTAGAACGATATATATCCATTAAATCTTCAGCATCTTGTTTCCCAAAGCGATCTTCTAATGTCTTAATAAATTCATATTGGTCAGCATAACCTTTATCGGCATAGCCAAGCATCCACATTTCCAACTGGAGCCAATTACCTAGATTACAGCCCTTCAGATTTACAATCTGACCTTCATAGTTTTGGATTTTTCCATTTTCAAGTTGAAGAAGACTTTCACTTTTAAGATATCCTAATAAAAGAAAAAATATTAAAGTACTATTTTTCATTTTTTCACCTTTTTATTATTTTAAGAATTTATTACTAGCGCAAAAGACAAAGATAGCCAGTTGCTTCAAAACGAGATGTACTTACGTAGTTCCACAAATGGGATCTAATATGTCAAACCGTAGCCCAGTGGAAAAAGAGGATCATAAGTCTTATCACCGTAATTAATAGGTATCTGACTCATATCTCGGGGCCACGAAAAGCTGAGTTTTGCAGTGGGCGAAACATCACCAAAAAGTAAATCTGCTACACCGCTCCCTTCTGTGCCTGGAAGCCAAGCAGCTAGCACAGCATCTACATGTTCAAGATAAGGTGTAATGATCATAGGTCTCCCCGAAATCAAAATCAGTACGATCGGCTTTCCTGTTTTTATTAATCTTTCTAACAGTAATTTATCTTTGTTAGATAATTCAAGTGATTCACTATCGCCTTTCATCTCTGCGTACGGTGTTTCACCAACAACCGCTATGATGATATCATGATCATTGGGCTCATCTCCATTTTTGGAAAATGATACACTGCTCTGATTGCCAATGTTGTCTCTAATGCCATCCAAAATTGTAGTACCAATTGTTGTATTTCCAGAACCACCCTGCCAACTAATGGACCAACCACCGCACTGGTAACCCAGGTCATGACCGTGTTCACCGGCAACTAGTATACTTTTAATATTTTTTGAAATAGGTAAAATATTATTATTTTGAAGAAGTACTACCGATTTATTAACACCTTCTCTGGCTAGCTCTCTATTTTTTGAAGAACCTACTTCATTAAGCTTTTTATAATCTTTTAATGGCTTCTCAAATAAACCCATAGAATACTTTATTTTTAGGATCCTATAGACCGCATCATCAATTCTATTTATGCTCACTGAACCTTCAAGAACGGATTCCTTTAATAGGTTGATAAATTCAATATAAGAATGACTCTTATTACTATGTTCCCCGGGTACCATTACCATATCTATGCCAGCATTGATTGCGGTAATAATTGAAGTTTTATAATCTTCATCGATGTCATCTATTGCCGCCCAGTCTGAGACCACAAAACCCGAAAATCCAAGCTCATTTTTCAGAATATCATTAATCAGGTAACTATGCCCATGAAGTTTTTTTGATTGCCAACTATTATAGGAGATCATGATGCTGCCCACTCCATTTTCCACAGCACTACGAAATGGTTTTATGTATTTAGAACGTAATTCTTTTTCGTCTACAAGTACATCACCACGGTCAATACCTCCATTGATACCTGTGCCAAATATTGTGTTTCCATCTCCAACATAATGCTTTGCGCATGCAAGAACTAAATTGGAGTTATCTAAATTATTACCCTGGTATCCCTTAATGCTTGCAATGCCCAATCGAGTTACTATCTCTGTATTCTCAGAATAACTTTCGAAAGTCCGTCCCCATCTTTCATCCTGGGATACTGCGAGGCACGGTGCAAATGTCCAGTCTAGTCCAGTTGCGCGGACTTCTCGAGCCGTTGCTTCTGATATTTCTTGAACGAGTTTTTCATCATTTGAACATCCAAGACCGATATTATGAGGAAAAATAGTTGCACCGTAAACATTGTTATGCCCATGTACAGCATCTATACCATAAATAAGAGGTATCGCTAATCGTGTATCTAATGCGAGACCTTGGTATTCATTATACATTCTAACCCAGGATCTTGGATTATTTGTATCTGGGGCCGACCCTCCCCCGCTGAGCAAAGATCCCAGAAAATAGGTTTTAATATCTGATTTTTGTTCCAGATAACGATGATCTACTTGAGTCATTTGACCAATTTTTTCATCGAGTGTCATTTCTGCCACTAAATTTTTTACTTTTATTGAAATTATTTTGTCTTTATACTGTTGAGAATGCAGCATATCCGGGGATAGAATAGCTAATGCTAATTCCAAATAAAGAATTCTAATGAATAGTGTCATAATGCACTTCCTTAATTTTTTTTATTTATACAATTTTTCGATAGGGATGAATTTATTACTATCGTAAAAGAATCAATTTTTTACTTTCAATAAATTTTGAATTTGATATTACGAAAAAATATATGCCACTGGGTGATAGGTTCCCCAGTATATTTTTTCCATTCCATTTAATTGAATGATTACCCGGTTCAAGTACTCCCAGTGATTTGTGATAAACCTTTTCCCCTTTCAAATTGATAATTGAAATTGTGTATTCACTTTGTTTATGATTGGTCAAATCCATCATTACGCTTGGATTGAATGGATTAGGTGTAGGTGCAGATACAGTTAACGATGATATATTTTCTTTACTGAATTCAATCTTCAAATTGTCATTTATGGATACGGAAAACTCATGAATATCCGTAGAACCGGTACCATAAACCACTTCATTTCCCATTTCAAAACTTCCTATATATTCATCTTGATCCAATAGTCCCAGGGCTACCATATAACTTAGAAAATTGTAGACGTTTAAAGTTCCCTGATGCTGAGGTGTATCGGAAACAAAAGCAAAATAGGTCCAACCATCAAAAATTTCCTGGTAAAGATTGTAGTAATATCCATCAAAAAATGGTATTGCAATTTGAGTACCTGCTGGTTCAATGATATTTTGATCGGTCCAGATCATCACTTCTGTTGTAATTTCATCTTCCATGGACATTGAATCAGACGTGACCCAAAATTCAAATGCAAGGTTATAACTTCCGCTTCCGGACATGGTCAGATCAAAGTCAACAACGAACGATTCAACATCACCAATCTTCACTGGTAAAGAAGGATGAGTCGATTGACTGCTCCAAGGCTTTTTACCATAAATCACTTCCGGATAAGCCTTTACATTATAGCCCTGGTTGGGCCAGTCCCAATTCCACCCAAAGGATGAGTCTTCGGTTATATAGATACATTGTGTATAGTTATTGATGCTGCCCTGGCCCCATATATTATTCTCAATGATATAAGGTCCCAACGTTTCCTGAGCCCAACCATTGCAGGAAGAGGTTGTATCTTGGGCTTGAACGATTATAATAAATAATAAAAATGATAAAATATTTTGAATCATATATGAAGTAATGACTAACGCAATAGTACCAATTTTTTACGTAAAGACATTTTCCTATCGGAGATTATCATTAAATAGACCCCGCTCGTAACGGATTTTCCATTAAAGTTCACTCCATCCCAGTTTAAAGAATGTTTCCCCGGCTCAAGCACTCCCAGTGATTTGTGATAAATTTTTTCCCCTTTCAAATTGATAATTGAAATTGTGTATTTACTTGGTTCATGATTGGTCAAATCCATCATCACGCTTGGGTTGAAAGGATTAGGGTAAGGCTCTCCAAGCATAAACTGGTCCAGGATCACAGGGTCATCAATGGAGTTGTTCACGGATTCAAATATGATTCGTTCTATATTAAAACCTGCTTGTACGATTTGTATCTTTAAAAATTGTTCTCCACTTGAAACTTCAACGTTCGGGATAACCATATTCTGCCATTCATACCATCCTCCTGTACTGGGAACATCAATGACACCTAGATTTGCACCATTTAATTGCGCGAAGAATATTCCTCCGGATGATGGAGCAGCGACTCTTATCTTTAGATCATAAGTTCCAGGAGTCACATCCTGTATAGTAAACTTCAACCATTCGCCAGCATCTGTCCATCCTATATTATAAGGTAATCCATCAGAATCTCCATTTGCCTCTATATCCACTCCATCATTTCTGAATGACCAACCATCATTATAGTTACCATCACCATTATTATAAT
>JABHKE010000128.1 GCA_018692355.1 Fidelibacterota bacterium | reverse complement strand
GAATATATTATGTATCTTTGTTCCAGCGTGAGCTGGCTGTAGTGTTTCATTTGTGCTCCTCATTTTTGACGGTGGGAAAAGTACGAAGCCTACAGCGGCTCCGCATCTTCCACAACCGGTCATTGAGTTGCACTTAAGAGTTGAATTCAAGTTGTGATAAATCACACATTATAATTATTTATTTTGTTTCCGTCGAGAAATCTATGGTAAATTTGTGCTAGCAGGGTTGCTAACTATGAGAAAATTAAAAACTAACGTAATACTATTCTTTTTATCCTTGGGATTGTTTCAACCCCTTTTGGCTCAAAATATCACACTTTCTGGTGACATCTATGAATATGCAACCTATTACGTGAACAGTTTTGATTTGAATTCTGGTGCAACTAATGTCCAAATTTTTCGTTACCAGCTTGAGTCGGATGTATACCCTATTGCAGTTAAAATCAGGTTTAGAGCATCAATGGTGTCTCCATTATTAGGCATTAATGCTCCAACAACCATCATTGAAATAGAAACTGGGGTATTTGATCTACAGGCTCCCCTTATTTTAGATAATAGGGACATTTCATCAGAAACAGCTATCATTTATGATATGGCGTCCCCACCTAATAGTATTGAATTGACTGGGCAAGTTATAGAAAGTCTGGATCCATCCCAAGCAGATGCCATTTTGCAAAGCGTTTTGACAACAGGTCGTATCGCTGATGGCGAATATACTTTTGAGATTCAAGTTAAATCTGAAAGCGACCAGGTTTATGTGTCTGATTCTAAAACAATCGTAGTTCAATCTCCAGTATCTATTAATTTGGAAACACCTGGAGGGGTTTTATCAGATACATTAGATAATATCATTTACTCAACTTTTCCAATATTTCAATGGTTTTCTCAATCATGCAATGGATGTGAGTCATTCATACGGGTGGCTCAATACAACTCTAATGTTCATAGTTCTCTAGAAGATGCCATTGAAGACCAAAGGGTTTTACCTTTTGATCAAACAGAAGATTGGTATCTCATCAATAATATAAACAGTTTTCAATATCCATTCAGTGGTGCTTATCCATTGGAAGAAGGAAAAATTTATGCATGGCAAGTGATGATGACTTTGCCGACAACATCTGGAGCAGAAGAAATGATATCATCAATTTCAGCTTTTAAAATTGGAATATCAGGCACCATTGAATCAACCGGTGCAATTTCCAGCCCGATACTCATGGCTCTCCAACAGGCTTTAGGAGATGATCAATTTAATGCCTTATTTGGAACGGGGAATGAGCTACAGGGTTATAATCCCACGGGTCAACTGGAAATAAATGGGATAAATGTAGATGAATCTAGTATTAATTATCTCTTAAACCAGATTATAAGCAATTCCTACCAAGTCCAATCCATTGCAGTAGAATGATAAAAGTAAGCAAATTAATCATACTCTCTGTATTTTTTGTTTCCATTGCATTAGGAAGTAAAATTGCCGTTGCAACAAAGGTGAAGGGACTGGTTGAAATCATGCCCATAGGTAAAACAGAATTTTTTGATTTGAAAGCTGGTACAATACTTTCTGATGGTGACAAGATTCGTACAGGAAAATCGGGTTTCGCAGCCATTATATTTATTGATGATAAATCCACATTGAAACTCAAAGGTAATACAGAAGCTGTTATCTCCGGTCAAAGAACTGCGGCTAGCATTTCCAAAAAGATTAATTTGGATACTGGAACCGTTCGAGCAACTATTAATAAGCAAAACACAGATTTTGTCATCCAGACACCTACATCAGTGGCATCTGTAAAAGGGACTGACTTCTGGTTAGTAACTGACCCTGTAACCGGAGATCAGATAATTTGTGTTGAAGGTACTGTAGGACTTGTGAATGCTGAAACCGGTGAAGAAGTAGACGTGACTGAAGGTATGTCTTGTATTTCAATACCCGATGGGACTCTTGAATTGAGTGAAACAGACCCCAGTTCAATCCCCGAAGATCCAAGTGCTGATCAGGAAGGGCCATCTCAAATTAAGATCTATTTAGAAGGTCCAAATGGTGAACAAAAAGTTATGATTATTGAATACCAATAATCTTTTTCCTTCCCGTTAAAATCTAATAAACTTCGCCCTATGCGAAACCGCACTTTACAGAAATTATTTCTGGCGCTCTCCCTGTATCTTGTTGGGTGGAGTTTCCCTCAATCTAACCACCTTTATTATCATGAAACTCCCAACGAAGTTTACGTGGGAGATGATGTCATTATTTCACAACTTATGTTTACGCAACAACCCATTGCATACGGTGTCCTTTTTTTTCGGGATAAAGGTGAATTAAGTTATCAGGAAGTTCGTATGGTTTTTGAAGGCGGAAAATGGATAGGGGTTATTCCTAGACATCGTGTTACAGAAGTTGGCATAGAATATGTAACTATTTTAACTGCAAGAAATGGCGGGCGTATTGCTCTCCCCTTAACTAATAATCCATTTGATACTCCATTATCCATTGGAGTAAAGCGATCACAAATTATGCAGAAAAGTGGGCAAATTAAGAAAAGTACGGGACTTGGTACGGATTTTGTAGAATCAGATATTTTGATTTTATCTCCGGAGGATGGATCTATGAATCGACCTGATGAAATAGTGGTTTCGGCCTCGCTATTTAACGCAGCCAACGTCGACCAAAATAGTTTACAAATTTTGATTAATGGGAAAGACTATACAGATCAGACAATTATTTTTGGGGATGTTTTATCCTTAGTTCCAGATGAAGAATTGGATGTTGGTTTACATCAAATAAAACTTTTGTTTAAAACAACATACGGAATGGATGTTATGCCGGTAGAATGGTCTTTTAATGTGAATAAAGGGATGGCGAATGCTGCACAATCTTTCACTTACAAAGGATCGTTAACAGCAAAAAGGTCATCGAGTACTGCATCGTCCATTTCCATTGATGATAATTTAACTTCTGGAAAGATTGATGGTGAATTAAGTTGGATTAAGGCAAGATATTCTTTTCGTAATTCCAGCCGAGAATCAATTTTTGGCCAACCAATAAACCGTAACACGCTTACACTACAGATCACTGATTATTTAAAGATCGAAAATGGTGATGTTTATCCATCTGTTTCACCATATGTCTTGGATGGGAAGCGTGTTAAGGGGCGACATATTCAAGCGGATTATCAATATGGATTTGGGTTCGACGGGTTCAATATTTTTGGCAGAGACTTTTTAGCGTTTGATGTAAATGGGACTTTTGAGTTTCAATCTGTTAATGGAAAATTTACAAGAGGTGTACAATATCAACCTGGGATTGATGGTGGATATGAATTGCTATCTGATGAAATAAAATACAATGAGGACGGAAACCGTATATATAAGATAAACCGTAATGGTTACACATTTCCTCGAGATGTTCTCGCAGCGCGTTTGGGGTTCAGTTTATTTAATAAGTATAGAGGTGGTTTTCATTTTTTAAAAGCCAAGGATGATTTTGAAAAAATTAATTCGAGAGCGCCTTCACCAAGTTTAATGACTGTTGATACTACTGTCCTTGGTGATAGTACGCTTCAATATTATACCTTGACCCAATTAATTGATTCGTTGAGCCTATTGGGTGACACGGTTGCCATTAAAAGTAAATATTGGGATGACGGATCTCCCCAGGAAAACCTTGTTTTGGGATTTGATTTTGAAGCAGCTTTGGATAATAGAAAAATTTTATTCCAAATGGGGTGGAATATGAGTTTAACTAATAATAATATATGGGCAGGTATAGCGAATGCAGATTCGCTAGATCTAATGATGGACACATTAGTTGATGGTAAACTTATGGATATTCCGGTTGATGATATTGGTGATCTTATTGAAAGTTATAAGGATATTTTTACTATCCATCCTCTATACATGTCACCCATTGTTCCTATTGATCCAATTGTTCAAGAAGAAAGTCCAATCCGTGCTATTTTAAATATGCCTAGTTCGGCATATTTTTTAAGAATGAAAGGGAGTTATTCTTTTAATAATTTATTAATAGAGTTTCGTCAACTTGGATCAGAATATAAAAGTTTCGGAAACCCATATCTTACAAATAATATTCGTGAATTTACACTCAATGATCGATTATCTTTGTTGGGGAGGAGACTTATGATGGTGGCAGGATATAAATACAGGGATAATAAACTGTCGGAATTAATTGCTAATCCAGTAGCAACGAAAACAGTCTCTTTTAACACAACTTTGGTCCCCGGCCCCGGAGCACCCTCCATTGTAATGAATATTCAATCTATTGGAAGAACAAACGGAATTGATTCTATCGATACAGATCAATATGGGAATTTTCTTGGAGATAGTCGGGAAGATTCTCAGGCACTAAATATCATGGGTTCAGTGAATTTACCAGGGAATTTTGGATCAGTTTCTACAACAACGTCTATTAATGTAAATTCAATTTCTTATAAAGACAATCTTTCAGGTGAAAGGAAAGATGATTTCCTTTTTCAAAAAGCAGAGACTCAATCAATCTCTGCAACTTTTTCTACGCGATTCAAATTCCCTTTAAAAACGTCCACATCTTTTAATAGAACTCAATTATTTATTCCCTATATGGATGTAGATAATAGACCATATAAAGATGAAAGCACGTGGACTTCCATAAATACCAGTGCACAATACTCTTTATTTAAAAATCGATTAAGAATTCGTGGCGGTTTAGATTTTATGACTAATGGTGAAACAGATGATTCAGCAACAAATCTTTATGGTGGAAAAATTGGTGGAGATTGGGATATTTTAAATAAATTGACATTAACTTTTAACAGTTCAATTCGGATGAATGATATCAAATTTTATAAGACAGATGAGTCTGATAATGATGATGATGGTGATGTTGATGAGTCTGGAGAAAATTGGACTATAAACAGTTCAGGATTTAATCTCACACTGGGATACAGGTTTTGATCAATAAGATTACAAAATTTTTGCACGATCATGTGGTGGACCTTGGGTTGACTTTTGGAGCGGTTTTAATAACATGTTTTCTCCATTGGCTTGGCGTATTCGATTTTCTTGAATTAAAAACGTATGATTATCGATTTCATACAGTTCGTGGTCCTTTAACGGGGTGGCGTGCCAGTGATTCTACTATTATTAATCAAGGGACAGATGTCATTCTGGTAGAAGTGGATGATGAAGCTTGGCGTATCCTGAAAGATAATAAAGTTCCCTGGCCCTATCCACGAGGTGATATTTGGGCAAGGGTTGTAGATAACCTTTCCAATGCGGGCGCTAAAGTGATTGCCTTCGATATTCAGTTCGATTCACCAGATGCCAGAAGTGAATATTTAAGAAGTGTCAGCGGTAATTTGCCGTCAGAATTCCAACAATATCTTCCTGGTCATGGTGATGTTATATTGGCAGAATCCATTAAAAAAGCTCAAGAGAATGGTACCAGGGTTGTTATGGATGTGAAAATGGTTAGAGAGCCATCTCGTATACCGCCAAACTATATTGCCTACCCAGTGCCGGAGATCATGGAAGTGAATCCGGAAACAGGGTTAATCAATGATATGCTAGACATTGATGGATTCTCCCGTCAATATAGTATTGCAGGATATATGGCACATAAGCCAGATGTTGCATACTTGACTCTGGGAGTAAAGTGTGTAAAAGCATTTCGTGATATTTCAGATGATGCCGTTCCATCGTATAATGCCGATAATTTGAATTGGAATTTTGGATCATTAAATATTACATCTTATGGGCGAACTAATAATTTTCTGGTAAATTATTATGGACCTCCATCCGGGTACAAAATACCTGGTAGACAGGACTTGAAACCTTGGGGCACCTTTCCAAGATATTCTTTATCTCAGGTTTTAGATACCCAGGATTATGATATTCCGGAAGATATTGATTGGATGAGCCAATTTCT
>JABHKE010000020.1 GCA_018692355.1 Fidelibacterota bacterium | reverse complement strand
CCCCCGGACAATTCGAACTGTAAAAAAGGCGACAGCACCTGTCGCCACAATAAATGAAATGATTGAAATTGTGTTCATTTATCTTACCTCTAATTTTGAAAGTTTTGTTAAGTCATCCGTTGATTCAAATGGAATCAACATAAAGGAGAAAGAATAGAGTTTTGGATTAAGGGTATATTGGTCGTGCGGTCGAGCGCCCCAACTATTATCACCGCCCACTCCCATCTGCTTATAATCAATGAGCCAATCGACTTGGTCCTTGGGCTGGATATCCAGTTTTCCATGTTTTTGTCCATGAGGAACATGATCCAGATCATTGTATGGATATTGGTGTACACTGCCATCAAAAGTAGGATCACCTTTCGCCATAAGCCCAACCTTTCCATTGGAAACAGCCATCCATCTCACATCTGTTTTATTCCCTGTTTCCTGGGGGCGAACATATTGAAAAGTTTGATCCCAAACAGATCCATTATAAAGCCCAATTGCAGCAGAAGTTTTTTTATCCCAGTAGGATTCATGAGGTCCACGGCCAAACCAGCTGAGTTCAGTAAAATCTCCTGTTAAGGACATTTTTAATCCAAATCTTGGAATCTCCGGATTCTCTGATGTCGTCTTAACTATTTTATGGGTTACTTTCACAGCACCATTTCCATACACAAAATAGTTTGTTTCTAAATCTGTCCCTGTAGTATCATGGGAAGATAGAACCTGAATTTGTGCCACATTATTGTTAATTAGGCTTTTGAACTCTGTGGTCTCCAATTCCGCATAGGCATTTCGCCAAACACCTGTTCGTTTTCGCATAGCATTCCCGAGATCATTGTCATTGGGCGCCCGCCAGAAATTAGATTGCAGGCTATGTTTTAAAAGGTCAATTCCTTTATAATAATATTGGGACAAATTTCCTTTTTCGCGATCAAATGTGATTTTGAATTCAGCGCCAGATATTTCAACCAACTTATCATTTTCTGTCATTGCTAATTCAGCATATTTGCTACCCAAGGAAGGCAAAACGGTCCTTTCAATCTGCAATTTGAATTGCCCCCACGCAACTAAATGACCTTTAGGAATCATTGTTGACCTTGAATTTGTATTCGCTCGAATTGTAAGAAAATATTCCGATCCAGGTTTGGGTAATATTGATCGATAGTTAAAATTGAAATTGTCTGTTTCCCCGGGAGCCAATTTTATTTTTTCCAAGTTTCCTTGTTGGATCTGCTTTCCATCTTCTTCAATCATCCAGGAAAAATACAAATGAGTTAAATCAATAAAATCATATCGGTTCTTTATTTCAATTTTTGTAATAGATGATTTTTTCGAGATATCGGTGAATTTGACCGGTTGATATACTTTTTTTACTTCAAGGATATGGGGATTCAATGATCGATCTGCAGCCACCAATCCATTGGCGCAAAAGTTAGAATCATTTTCAGAAAACTCATTTCCGAAATCACCACCATAAGCCCAATAGTCTGTCCCATTTTTATCTGTTTTCAGGATTGTTTGATCTACCCAGTCCCAAATAAAGCCACCCTGAAGTGCTTCATATTTTTCAAAAGTGTCCCAATAGTCCTGGAGATTACCTACACTATTTCCCATGGCATGGGCAAATTCACAAAGAATGAGTGGCTTATCTGTTTTCTTTTCTGCGTATTCTGAAATGAATTCAATGGTCTTATACATGGGAAATACTACATCCGTGTGGCGCTCATACCAGGCTGGCTGGTAGACAACGGGTCTGGATTTATCCCGTGATTTGATCCAATCGTATAATTTTATAAAATTTTCTCCATCACCAGCTTCGTTGCCCATAGACCAGGTAATAATTGACGGCTGATTTTTATCCCGTTCTACCATTCGTTTTCCACGGTCAATCCATTGGGCTGTCCATGCAGGATCATTCGCAATATGTCCATAACTCCCTTCGTGGAACTGCATGCCGTGAGATTCAATATTGGCTTCATCAATTACATACAATCCGTATTGATTGCAGAGTTCGTACCATCGTTCCTGGTTTGGATAGTGACTTGTTCGAACGGCATTGATATTATGCTGCTTCATGAGTTGGATATCACGGATCATAGTTTCTTCTGTGATAGAGCGCCCCACAACCGGATCCCATTCGTGGCGATTGACGCCACGAAACATGACAGCTTTTCCATTTACCAATAGATTTCCATTTTTCACTTCGACCCGTTTAAATCCCACTTTTTGTGTAAAAGATTCCACCAAATTCCCTTGGGGATCAGTGAGCATAATTTTTAAATCATAAAGGTAAGGCGTTTCGGCAGACCACGGTTTCACTTTGGAAAAGGTTGCCTGAAATTCAACCGAATTTGTTGAATCGATAGCTACGGTGTAATCCATCTTATAAAGTACACGTTTCCCTTTCAAGACCGCATCAACTTTATATTTACCCGTAAATCGTTCTGGATTAAAAAGGTCAACCTTGACAGAGAAATTGGCAGAACGGCGATCTTCATTCAGATCGGCATAAACAAAGAAATCTGAAATGCGTGTTTTGGGTGCGGCATAAAGGTAAACATCTCTTTCTAATCCGCTGACCCGCCAAGTGTCTTGCCCTTCTAAATAGGAGCCATCCGAAAACCGGTAAACTTCCACAGCAAGTTTATTTTGGCCATTCTGGACCATTTCAGTGATGTTGAATTCTGCTGGTGTTTTTGACCCTTGGCTGTAACCAATAAGACTCCCATTTAACCAAACATAAAAAGCAGAACGAACGCCACCGAATCGAATAAAAATATCCCGACCATTCCACGTTTCATCTAGTTCAAACATTTTTACGTATGAACCTACCGCATTATAATGATATGGGACTTTTGGCGGATCCGGTTTAAAGGGATACTCTTCATCAAGATAAATGGGAACGGAATAGCCCTGCATTTCCCAATGGCCAGGAACTGCTATGTCATCCCAGTCTTTAACGCTGTAACTTGATTGATAAAACCTTTTTGGTTTTTTGCCAGGATTTTTTGCAAAATGGAATTTCCATGTCCCGTTTAGGGATTGAAAATATTTTGACTTTGCTGGATCATTTTCAAAAGCCAGTTCTTCCGACTCAAATGGAAAAAAGTGAGCACGGGGTTCTTCCCGGTTTACTTGAAAAACGGTAGGATCTTCCCAGTATTTTTCCACTTTCATATCTGTTGCTTTATTCAAAATTATCATTGCAGTAATAAAAATGATGAGTAGTCCACCAACTATTATTGGTTTATTCATGTGTATAATCTGTCCTTATCCTAAGATAGAATTTCGTCTAATG
>JABHKE010000146.1 GCA_018692355.1 Fidelibacterota bacterium | reverse complement strand
TCATTCATTAAAGGGATTTTTCATATTGTTTCCCGACTTACCATTGGTACAATTATGGGAATAGCAGGTGGTGGTTTATTAACACTTTTATTTCGAATACGAAAACTAATCCCGGATGGATTGGAAAATGTTTTTATTTTGAGTTGGGTTTTCGCATTATTTCAACTTGCCAATGCAGCAAGTCCGGAGAGCGGCATCGCCGCAGTAACCATTGCCGGAATGACTATCGGGAATTCAAAAACATACATTCAAAAAGAATTATTAGAATTCAAAGAGCAACTAACGGTACTCATGATTGGGATGTTGTTTATTCTACTTGCAGCGGATGTGCGAATCACAGATATACAATTACTAGGATTGAAAGGTATATTGACTGTCCTATTCTTGATGCTTGTTATTCGGCCGCTATCCGTTTTCGTGGCCACTGCCAATTCTGACTTAGATACACGGCATAAATTACTATTATCATGGATTGCACCCCGAGGGATTGTTGCGGCTGCAGTGGCATCTTTATTCGCATTCGAATTGAATCAACATGGGTATGATGGCGCCCAACTGCGAGCTTTGGTATTTTTACTAATCACAATGACCGTTTTATCCGCTGGTATCACGGGTGGATGGATTTCATCTCTACTGGGCTTAAGACGAAAAAGTGAATCGGGTTGGATTATTCTGGGAGCACACGAAGTAGCACGGCTTTTAGCACGGTTATTGAAGCAGGGTGGGAACGAAGTGATCTGTATTGACGAAGATCCCAACGCTTGTCGATTGGCAGAAAATGAAGGGATTAAAGTGTTTTATGGGAATGCCCTTGGAGAAAGGACTTTACAACGGGCAGAACCGGACATCCGCAAAGGGATTATTGCTTTAAGCGGAAATGAGGAAGTGAATTTTATTTTCTCTCAACGGGCAAAATATCTCGGTAAAGAAATGATCGTTTTAACCGGCATTAAACAAAAAGATAAAGGGATCACATCTAAAATGATTGCAGAGACTGGGGGAAGAATCCCGTTTGGTCGACCCGTGGACATTGAAATATGGTCTAACTGGATACGAAAAGGACATACAAAGTATTCCTCTTATGAAATGGACCAAAATCTCAATTTTGATCTTTCTGATGCATCCATGGTGGGACTTATTCTCCCAATAGTATCTGGCCGACTTGGCTCTTTGATTCCAGTAGATGACCATCTTAAAATAAAAAAAGGTGATTTTGTAACTTTTCTAATTAATACCCAAAAAGAAGCTGAAGCAGATGCTTGGCTAAAATCACATGGGTTTAATCCTGGAAATATTTCTGGACCGGGACTGGCTCTTTATGCCCAGCTGCATACCCAATAAATTGGATAAATAATCAAGATACTTCGGCCGTTCAGGGTGAAAAGAGAATTTATACTTTTCATATTCAGATAGAGATGCAATGGATTCTTGAGAATAGTCGAACCCGTTTTTTTCAAAAGGGTAATAAAATGAATTACCCATAAAACCCTAGACTAAATTATCAGCAACAATATCAGCAACGTCTTTTACTACCACATCTGCCCTGCCTTCAGGCGTCATGGGGCCAAGGCCCTGCTTCATCATTCCATAACAAAAGTTGCAGCCTGTCACTACAGTGTCTGCCCCGGATTCAATCACTTGCTCTGCCCGCACTAAATGCGTTCGTCCTTGGGTCTCTTTTTTCCACCATAAGGCACCACCAGCTCCACAGCAGAGCGTATTTCTACCGCTTTCTTCCATTTCCTGAAAATTTGAAGAGGCGGCCTTAATTGCAGTTCGAGGCTCATCCACTATATCCAACATACGGGATAGATTACAAGGATCATGATATGTTACTTTTCCACTTTCACCCATTTGAACTTTGATCTTCCCTTCATCTATCAAACGACCAATTACCTGTGTATGGTGTTCAACTGTATAATTGATTGAACCATATTTCCCATATTCCTTCCCAAGATTAACAGCACAATGTGGGCAAAGCGTTACAACTTTTTTTGTCTCATAAAGTTGCTCCATATTATGCTCACGAAGCATGGTATAGGTCAATTTATCTCCCAGTCGATTCGCAGGATCACCGGAGCATTGTTCCTCAGCCAAAACGCCATAGGTTACCCCAGCCACATCCAGGATCTTGGTAAAGTTTTCAACTGATTTGTTAAAATTGGGATCTAGCCCATGGCGTGCAAAACACCCTAGCCAGAGGACATATTCTTTACCAGGTGTAAAAACCGGAAATGAATCTGCAAACGGACTTGAAGAAGCGCCTTCCGTATTTCCCGTTTCCTGTAGATTGGTAAATAATTTCTGGTATTCCTGTGGCACACGCCCTTCCACCAGGACTTCCAAACGGCGAATCTCATCTGATTTTTCCACATGATTCCCCACGGGACAAACCTCGGTGCAAGCCTGACAGGTTGTACATTCCCAACCGGCTTCCACATTGATTTGGTCCAAAACAGCAACATCTTTCCCTTCCAGCAAAGGATCCCGCAAATCCATGATAAAGTGGTACTTGGGATCCAAAATTCCACCACCGCGATTTGCGGGACACACATCCGTACAGCGGCCACATTCCACACAAGAAAAAATATCCAATGCCTGGTTTTTTGTTAGTTTCGTCAAATCGTTAAGCATGGCATCCAGTTCATCCTCATCCCCTTCAAGATCAATATGAACTGGTGTGTGATCTGGTTGGTCAAATGACCGGAAAAAAATATTAAATGGAGCCAATACTAAATGAAGATGTTTGCTGCGAGGGATTAAGAATAGAAAAGCCAGAATCAAAATACTGTGGATCCACCAATTTATTTTCCATACGAATGGTGAAAGACCGGTTTCACCATAAATATAAGTTCCCATCAATACCACAATAAATACTGCAACTAATCCTGAGGTCGGTGAAATTTTCCCCAGTGCTTTTGGACGATTAATAAATCTCCGGTATGCTAATGACAGGATTCCAAAGACAACAAAAACCGCAAATGGAATAACAATTTTGGAATAAGCATGGTGGACTGAATCAGACATGAATGGCTTATAAAATCCAATGGCAAAATGATCGATGGTCACCAGGCCAAATACCAAAAATCCCCAAAATACTAATGCATGCATTAACCCGGGAAAAGGACGCTCCCGGATCACTTTTTCGTGGAGTAGGACTTCCCGAAAGACCCTAAATAAGCGTTCACCAAAGCGATCGAAAGGAAGTGAATCCAACCCTTTTTGTACAATGAAAACCCGCCTTAAAACCTCATAACTAAATGAGCCAAGCGCTATCAGGGTTAATCCGGAGAGAATTACTTTCTCAATAATAGAGAAATGAGCTGGTGACATCAGTTGTAAAGTTAGTTATTAAGCGCTTCAATTAGCTTGGGGACAATTTCCAACACATCACCCACAACAGCATAATCTGCAATTTCAAAGATCGGTGCATCCGGGTCTTTATTAATAGCGATAATATTTTTCGACCCTTTCATGCCTACCACATGTTGGATTGCTCCAGAAATTCCCAATGAAAAATAGAGTTTGGGTGATACATTTTGTCCAGAACTTCCAATCTGGCGAAATGGTTCAACCCAACCGGAATCTACCACTGGTCGACTAGCAGATACTTCCGCTCCAAGTGCTTTTGCCAAGTCAAAAGCTATCTGAATATTTTCTTCCTTTTCGATTCCTCGACCGATGGAAACAATAAGTTCTGCACTTTCCAAATCCACGTCGCCTGCATCTTCCTGGAAGGGTTCTTCAGCTTCACTTCGAACGATAGATGAATCAAGATTTACTTCAATAGAACGGGTCAAACAAGAACCTGTGACCATGGCTTCTTCGCTAAAAGTTGCAGACTGAAAACTAAGGATCACTTGATCTGCGGAGGTTGTTACTAAGGCATTTAATTTTGCATTCAATACTTGTTTCACAATCCCATCATCCATGGAAATAATATCTGGAATAAAGGGAATATCCAGTTTAGCACTGACACGAGGCATGAAATCCCGGGTTTGGTAAGAGTGGCCAGCAACAATAGTTTTGGGTGATTCAGATTTAATCACTTGGCTTACTACATCTGAGTATCCATCTGCGTTATAGGATGAGACAAAGTCATGATTTATCGTTATCACTTCTGTTATATCCACATCTGATAATTCTCCAGCCATAGCATCTGCATTTACTCCAATGGCTAAGGCAGAAATAGAGCCACCCATTTTTTGTGCACCAGCAATAGCTTCCTTACTCATGCGGTGGAGAGAACCACGATTATCTTCTAATACGACTAATATATCCATGATCTACAATACCTTTAATTCTGATTTTAATATTTCAATAATTCGAGCAACAGTGGAATCAGCATCTCCTTCGATCATTTCAGTCTGTTTGGATGTCTGGGAAACAAATACTTTATCAATCGATTGTGATATTGCATCAGTTTGGTGATCGGTAGGTGGAATAACTTTAATCTCTTTTTTCTTCGCCCCCATGATGCCCCTTAAAGATGGATAGCGAGGTGTATTCAATCCGGATTGAATACTGATGGAAGCTGGTAAGGGTAATTTTACCCATTGAAACCATCCTGATTCCAATTCCCGCTTCACACGGATTGCATTATCCTGTACATCTGTTTCCATAGCCAAAGTACCCGTGGACATTCCTAACATTTCACCAATCAAAACACCTGTCTGCCCCATGCCAGTATCATCAGATTGGAGCCCCGAAAGAACCAGATCAAAATTTTCATCCATTAGTATCGAGGAAATACTTTTTGCAATAGAAAGTGGGTCGGTTTGAATTTGTCCGTCTTCTTCTAAATGGATGCCTCGATCCGCTCCCTTTGCTAATCCTTCCCGGATGACTTTCTGAACTCGGGCTGGTCCCATACTTACAATCACAACTTCACCATCACCTGTTCTCTCTTTAATTAACAGTGCTTCTTCAATTGCAAAGTTGTCAGGTGGATTCATCACGAAGGACACCTGCTCTTCATCGATCCAATTGTGATTCCCTAAAATGGGTAAAGCAGTTTCAGATCCGGGGACTTGTTTAACTAATACAGCAATCTTCATTTATTTTCCATTAGAGATAAATTAAAATAATTAGGTATATTTATGGGATGAATATAAAAGGTAGATAGGAGAGCCACCAACTATGATGACAAATTTTTGGACATGGGTAGTTTTAAATGGTTTATTCATTTTTGGGAGCATTCTCTTCCTCTATTCCCTGTTTTTATTATGGGCTAAACGAAGTTATGAAAAAGGAAAAAAGGACAAATAGTTGGTTTTCGAAAAGTCTTTGAATCTTCCCGGCTGATGTTTTATCTTCCTAGGTACGATCTACTTAGTTGATCGAACAATATTCTCTCTAACTAAACAAAAAAGGAGAAGCAAAATGATGAAAATGTTCAAAATTTTACTTCCATTCACACTCTTTACGGGACTATTGTTTTCCCAAAGTATTGAAGGAAACTGGCAACTTGGAGCCGTCATAGTAGAATACACCTATGTGGTTCGTGATTCTGCAAGCGCTGAAGATGCAACTGCTGTTTACGATGTTACGGGTTCCTGGCCTAGTTCTGCTGCTCCTGCTTATACTCATTCCTTAAAAAGCTACGACATCGGTGATACAATTGCAGTCGCCTTAGTTCCACTCGTTACTCCAGCATTACTGGATAGTTTTGGTGTAGTTATGAATGTTAACCTGAATGATGATGGTACTTTCACAATTAATGAAGGCAGTATTTATCCTACAACAGAAACACTAAATTGTTCAACTTTTGCCACGTTTCCTGCTGTTGAAGAAGCTGGGACTTGGATAGGCACACCTGGATATGATCACGTAGATGACCCAAACCATCCATATGCACATTCTAGGGGTTGGGGAATATCTTTATCCGAAGTTTTTGCACAATTTAGCGCTCCAGATCTTGTTGGTGGAACATACGGCGTAGATTATGGTGTTGGTACAGACATGGAAAACTGGGGAATGGTTACAGTTGATTACACAGATGACAGTCATCAAACACCAGCCGGCCTTGAAATCTACTGGGAAGCACACGATGGCGCTGCTAGTGGGCTTGGCGTCGATTCAACTGCTAGTGAACTCAATGGAGTAACCGGTATTCCTGTTGCACCTGCTGATACAGTGACTATTTCTAATATGGATGATTACTTATACTACTATGAAAATGACCTATGGGAATCATTAGGCTGGACGGGTGAAGATAACTTATCTGTACCAATGCTAGGTGGCAGTGGCCAACCCATTGATCCTACTAACCCGGATAGCTATGAAGTTGATCCAGCGACTGGAGATACAACTGGTGCCGGTCAAGTAGCTGCAAACTGGGGCTACATTTTTGACCCCATGGGTAGTGACGATACACTTTTCAATGGAGATGAACCCTTAGCGCCTACAGGTTATTTCTTTACCTACAATTTCCTGGAAGCAGCAGGAATCTTCCCTGCAGTGATGAATGCTCAAATGGGTGTCATTGGACTTGAAGGTGCCCTGGCTGCTGCGGCAGACTCCGTTGCAATTCTTTACGTTGATGCAGCGACATCAGCTTATATTGGTACACAGGTTTCAAGTTCCTTGTTTGCAGAGTACAATGCCTGCTTTCCTGTTGGAGGTGCTGCTTGTGCCGCTATTTTTCAAAAGGGCCCAACAGCGTCACTGCTTGGTGTTCGGCAAGCGTGTGATGATACTTGTGGCGTAGATGATTCCGGTTGGGATTATGATCCTACAGATGGAACAGGTAGATTGATATTTGAAATAGATAACAATTGTATTCCAGACAATACAACGCAACGCGTAAGAACTTTCTGGGCAAATACTGCATTAGAAGTGGATGAAGAAGCACCCTTGGCTCAGAAGTTTGAAGTCTATGGAAACTATCCAAATCCATTTAACCCTTCAACACAAATCAAATTCGCAACAGAAAAGTCTTCTGATGTGACTATTACGATTTATTCCATTTTGGGTCAAGAGATGATCGTCCTTCAAAATGGTATTCTCAATGCTGGTACCTATAATATTTCCTGGTTTGGTACAGACCGTTACGGAAATAAAGTACCCAGCGGAGTTTACTTTTATGAAGTTCGTTCCGATAATAGGATTCAAAAAGGAAAAATGTTGTTGTTGAAGTAAAATCAATCACACATATACTTAAAAATAAACAGCCCCGTTTTTTACGGGGCTGTTTATTATATATAACAATCAAAATGAAAAAAATAGCTACAATTATACTATTAGTGGTATCAACTATTTTTGCTCAGGATGGAAAAATAACTGGTAGAGTTCTTGATGCAACAAATGGGTCACCTTTAATGGGCGCCAATGTTGTTTTGGAAGGGTCATCCCAAGGTGCAGCAACAGACACGGAAGGAAGATACACAATCTCACAAGTGGTGGCAGGTGAGCATACTCTCATGGTTACATATATCGGGTATCAGGTCCTGAAAAAAGATATAACTGTCATTGAAAACAAAACTTACTCTCAAGATTTGGAACTTGAACCGGAAGCGATTCAGATGGAAACGTATGTGGTTACAGCATCAAGACGACGTGAAAGAGTTGAGGATGCACCAGCAGCAATTTCTGTTATATCCAAAGCGCAGATTCGTCGGGAAAGTAATACGAATCTCGGCGATTACTTAAAAGGTACAAAGGGAATCGATTTTACACAATCAGGTATTGATAGCTATAATATGACGGCTCGCGGTTTTAATTCATCTTTTAGTTCCCGCCTTCTAACACTGACAGATGGTCGCATGGCAAATGTCCCATCCCTGCGACTCACAGCCTATAATGTTATTCCCGTTTCCTTTGAAGATGTTGAACAGATTGAAGTGGTCCTGGGCCCCGCTTCGGCGCTTTATGGGCCCAATGCCCATAGCGGTGTTTTGAATATTGTAACATCTTCTCCTATTAGAACCACGGGGACAAGTATCAATATCCAGGGCGGGCTTCTAAGCCAGACAGATACGGATCTATTAAAAAAATTCACTTTTAGAACAGCACATAAGTTTGGAGATTTTGGTTTTAAGGTCTCCGGCGTTGCCTTAGCCGGACAAGATTGGACCCATTTTAACCCTGATGAATATGAAGGGCATGACCCATTATTTATCGGTCGCCCCAAGTATAAACATGACCGTCTGGATCGGGGTGGATCTCTTGCAGAAAATGAAAATCAACGATTTACAACTGGAATGATTAAAGAGGTAGATGGAGCTAATGAGTCATGGGTTGGTTATTATTGGGGAGATAAAATTGAATCAATCGGTGAAGATGCATCTCCCTTAATTACACAGGAGATGGTTAATGATGCAGCTGATGATGAATTCAACAGAGTCACACTGGACAATGGTACAGTTTTATGGTTCATTACAGAAGAAAAAATAGGGTTTGTGTATGCAGATGGCATCGATAATGATGGTGATGGCGATATAGATGAGGGGATTGATCTAAGTGTTGATGATGCGGCTGAAATATGGTACGATGGCGTAGACAATGATGGCGACGGCCATATTGATGAATCTGATGAACGAGGAAGTTCGTGGTTAGATCGTTTCGGAAATACAATTACAGGTATTCCCTATCCCACGGTTTTTTCAAATCCTGATTCTGTCTGGACTGTATTGGATTCAACCCACAAATTTGGATTTGGAGACTATAAATATGATTCAGAAGGGAATATTGTTTTTGATACGAATAAAAATGGTGTTTATGATGATGATTGGGGTTCAAATGGAATGGATGATGATAATGATTGGGGGCTCTATAAGGATGGACTAGGGAACGCCTATGATATACCTTTTGAACCCTTTACAGACTTAAATGGAAATGGAGTGTACGATGCCGATGTTAGAGAAGGGTATGTGGATATTTTTGGTACCAAGATCTTGTTAGATTTTGGTCTGGATGGTTTGCCGAACACAGGGGATTTTGGGGAAGGGAATGGTGTCTGGGATGGAGAAACGTTTGAAAACCTGAACGGCAATACTGAGATAATTGGTGGTGCTAGTGTACCAATCTGGGATATTTTTAGTAATAATGATACAGATGGAAATGGCCAACCCAGCCCCGGTGAAAATGGGGTAGATGAGTTTGATGAAAAAGATTTTTCCGTCGATTATGGTGGACTTCCCCATATGTATAAAGATGCAAATGATGATGGTATTGAAGATTTTCCGGAGTTTAAAGTTCGGAATTATCGTTATGATCTTCGACTGGATTGGGAACCTAGTTCTGATTTAACTGTGAGTTTATCCCACGGGTTTGCCTGGGCAAGAAATATTAACATCACCGGCATTGCACGGTATTTAGCTGATGGTTGGATCTACCGATATTATCAAGCAAAAATGCGCTATAAGAATTTCTTTTTTCAAACATACTTAAATTCAAGTTATTCCGGAAACCCAAGCCACCCAACCAGAAACCTGGCCACAGGTAGTATAATCTATGATAGATCAAAAAAATTCAGTGCCCAACTCCAACAGGTTAATGAATGGAAAAATGGTGATATACGATTTGTCTGGGGAGTTGATTATTTTCTAACTCTACCGGACACACGGGGCACCATTCTATCCGATAAGAATTATACAGATAATCGAGATAATAATGGGAATGGTGAAGCAGGATCACCTTATATTTTTGATGATGGTAACGATGACACTTGGTACGACTCGGGTGAAAGTTATACTTCCTGGAGTACTAATGACGGTAGAAATACAGGAATGGTAAAAGATTCGATTGGACTGGCAAATGATGGGTCAATTATTTATGATGATGCAGTTTTAGGTGCAATCGCTGACGGCTTTGATAATGATGGTGACAGTGATGACTACAAAGACTTAAACGGAAATGGTATTCCAGATTATGTTGATTCAGATGGCAGCGGCGAATTTGAATTAGGTGAAGTAGTGGAACCAGGTGTACAATGGATGGGCAATCAAAGATTTTTAATTTACGCTGACGGGTTGGATAATGATAAAGATGGAAAAATAGATGAAAATATTGACGAAGGCATTGATGAAGCTTCAGAAGACAATCGCTATACTGTAAATGAATTGGGTGCTTATTACCAGGTTAATTGGAAACTAAATAAAAAGTGGGAATTTATCCAGGCTACTCGGTATGATATCCATGACCGACTTACCAATATGATTGAATTCAATAATCAGGGTTTTGGCATGGGTTACAGTCCTTTCAATTGGAAATTTGATTTTGATCAAAAAGAAGGCGTCCAGCTTTCACCCAAGATTGGAATCGTGTATCGACCAAAACAAAATCAAAATTTCCGTCTCACTTGGGCTACGGCATTCAATACACCATCCAATCAGGCCCTATTTCTTGATATTTTTGTAACACGTGTATCTGTTTTTAAGGTATATGCCCGAGGTGCGAATGGTGGTTACGTTTTCCCGCGAGATTCTCTTGGAAATCCATATTACTACAAACCTTATGAAGGGAAATATGAACCAGTAGATACCAGTGAAAGTATTTTTTTCTATCCATCAACTGATCCAAAAATTCCAGGATTCTTTGGACAAAATGTGACAGACCTTCCAGAGATTCAAGCTGAGACTGTAAGATCCTGGGAATTAGGATATAAAGGCCGGCTAAATCAACGAATGTTTGGAACTCTAGACCTTTATACAAGCCATTACAGTAGTTTCGTGAGTCCAGTCACTTTTATCACGCCTATCGTCATCGAAAAATCAGTCCTGGAAACAGATTATGATGGTGATAGTCTTATGAATACCATAAATGACCTTGAAAACGATAATATTATTGATCGAGATGATTATAATGAAGCGTTTAACCATTGGTCAAGTAATATCCAAGGGATAACAGCCATGGATACAATTCCCGGCCATACGCCGCCTGTAGTAGTTGGTTATATTAATTATGGAGAGGTGGATATGTGGGGACTGGATGCGAGCCTTACAACGATTATAAATCTTGAAATGTCGCTAGATCTTACATATTCTCATTTGGGTATGACGGAATTTTATAACCCCATTACCAAGGCTAAAGACCCAGTTAATGCGCCTCGACATAAGGCTGGAATGAAATTACAATTCAATCCGAGGCGGTATCCATTTACAGCAGCTCTGAATGCACGTTACGTGGATGGATTTAAATGGTCTTCTGGAATTTATTTTGGTGATATTAAGCCGTATACAATTTTTGATCTGCATTTTGGATATCATATCAATCAATATGTGAAAGCAAATTTCACCATTTCAAATGTATTAAATCACAACCATACTGAAATTGTTGGTGGACCATCATTAGGACGTGTGATTCTTTTGAGGCTCCAAACAAAATTCTAATATGGAAAAGCCCTTCGCAGAAAACGAAGGGCTTTTTTTATGAAACAAGAGCAGGATAACTCAAGCCCTGGTAATCGGGGGAACTGCCAGACCTTTCTTACATTATCCTGCTATTAAATCTGATATGTAAATTAGGTGGTGTCCTTAGTTCCGTCAAGCAAATTTTAAATTTTCAATCATTAATTAATACATAATTCAATGTTTCATCTTTTCAAAGCACTAGATCTAAAGATATTTTTTTTAATCAATCAAACCTTATCAAATCCCGTGTTTGATTCTATTATGCCCCTGATAACGAATAAGAATAACTGGACCCTTATTATTATAATTTTGTTTTTCTATTTGGCTATTATGAATGGGAGACGTGGACAAATTGCATTCGTAATCTTAATTGTGGTGGTTGGGTTCACAGATTCTTTTTCAACTTTTATTTTGAAACCCTATTTTGGGAGAATTCGCCCATCTCATGACATCTATGAATATATTAATCTGCTTGTCGCAAAAGGGGGGAAATGGAGCATGCCTTCAAATCATGCTGCCAACATATCTGCAATTGCTGTTGTTTTATCCTATTTCTATGATAAGATGAAAATACCCTTATACTCCTTGGCTGTCATCATTGCATTTTCCCGGGTATATGTGGGTGTACATTATCCGGCAGATGTATTGCTTGGCGGATTTATTGGCTACGGAATGGCATGGTCGATTCTCACTCTGTGGGTGATTTTAAAAATGAGAGAATTAAAGCGCGGCCAAACCTGGGTTTGGTATGAAGGAGATTTACAAAATAAATAGATTAATTTGGCAAAGCATCTTTGGG
>JABHKE010000021.1 GCA_018692355.1 Fidelibacterota bacterium | reverse complement strand
TTAATAGTACGGCCATCAATCGTTTCCAAAATCACCCACAACCTATCATCTTCAAAGAAAACGGAGTGAGTATATTTTTTCATGTTAAGCCTGGAGACAAGTGAATCGGCTGGATATTTTGGATCCACGTAATAGATAGCATCAGCATTATGCCAATCACCCAAGAACCTATCTACATTTGATAGCGAAACATCATCGGTTATGTTGATGGAATACATACGAATGGCAGAAATATTTTCTACTTTCACCACACGATTAAATGGCAGGAGAGAACCTTTATTTTTATCATTCACCATGATGCGATAAGAGTATTCATCGCCAACCGTAGCAGACATGGTTGGAACCGAAACAATCTGTATCGGTGCATTAACAAAAAAGTCAGATTCAATCATTCGAGATTCATGTCCATCCGATATTTCAATCTTTAAAGTATGAAAGTCCAATTCATTCATGGTTGGTTCCCATCTCAGGCGACCCGTATGTGGATCCATACGCATACCTTGAGGCAACTCATGGGCTGTATAAACTAATTGATCACTCTTGTTAGGATCTTCTATTTCCAACTCAAAATCCCAAATTCCGCCCACATTAACCTTGTTCATGGGACTTGGTAACGATTTTATAATTGGTGGATGATTGACAAAAAGATCTACATATTGTGTATCAGTTGCCACACCATGGCTCACCACAATGGCATATTTTGCAGTATCAACCTGCACCGGATTAGGCGTCCATGAAATGGTACCAGCAGGATCCATTCTCATCCCATCAGGACCATAAAATAATTTATACTTGATCTTTTCATCTGGGCGTTGGCGCCAAGCCTTAACACTATAATTATATGGATTTCCAACAGATGCATTTACAGATGCCTTAGAAAGTATTTTTACACCTGCCCTGGAAAAAAGTTGGAACTCCTGAGCTGTTCTTTCAAAGCCATCTGTTACAACCAATCGAACATCATAAATTTCTACATGGGCACTATCCGTTTTCCAAGATAAGACGCCATTTTCAAAGGTCATTCCTGCCGGAGCCACTTCCAATTCATAACGAAGTGTAGCATCTTTATTTCGATCCTGAACAATGGGCTCATACCTGAAGGTTGAGCCTGCTATAAATTCTGTGATAGTAGGCTGAGTTAAAAATCTTGGTGGGTCATTTACATATATCCATAGACTTTCGTCACGGCTCTCTAACACGGGGACGGTTTTATAAACTTGCTCATCTTCTGTAGATGCGGTGGTAGACTCTACAATCTCATCCACCTTCATCCGCGCCAGATAGGAGATTGGGAAAGCATCTAATTGTTTCTCTGTGGGGACCCAATTTATAGATTTACTTTCATAAAGAAAGTACATGCCTTTCGGCGGCGAATTTTCCCATCGGAAACTATAAAATTCATCCGTGCTGTCTTTAGGAATATCGTACAAAAATGGCTGACCAGGAGTCAGCACATAACGGGGAAGAATATGTTTTGGGAGACGTTCTCCCACTGTTTCTTTTGGTCTCGGTCTTTTGGGCTGCTCCAATGTTCGGGCAATTATTTTCGGTATGGAGGCCTTGGGTTGCTCTCTTAAGACTTTCCCTTCCTTTTGTTCTGGTGTAAGTGTGTTGGGAATATAACTACCGGGTGATTGTCCAAGATCTGTGATAATTTTTTCTGACTGCTGAGGTAGCAATGGTTCTTTATCATCAGGTAGTACCTCAATATATACTTCAGGTATTGCTGGCTCATCATCCTGGACATTGGACAATAAATCCGGTAAACGGTTTGAAATAAAATCAGATGTGATCAAATAACCTTGATCCAATCGATCAGAGATTTTGCCCAATTGAATAATATAAGTGGAATTCTCTTTTCCGTCCCACCCGGATACCAACACATTTCCAGTATATTGACCTGCTTTACTCATGGGAACCATAGCAAAAACCTGCATTTCTGAAGGGATATGCCTCATGGCATTTTCAACACCTTCCACGCCACTATCTTTACCTGAAACTAATGTTAGGGCATTAATATCAGACGACAGCATTAACATATCTTGATAAGTATCCTGATTAAAATCTTCTAGTGCAACCTGAGATAAGGGACCTGGATTTACTGGGACTTCATCAATAACCAGTGTTGCAGGCGTCAGTGTAAAAGCAGCAATATCACCGGAATTGAAAGGAACGATTACATCAAAAAAACCATCTGCATCCCAGTCCGTTAATTCGATGGAGTAAGGCAAAATTCCGCTCAAGCCATCAATCTTTTTTCGAACCAAGTGCCCCGAATCAAAAACACCTCCGATATTATAAAATGGCTGTGCCTTGATGGTGTGTCCTTCAGGACTGAGTGCTAATACATCATCGTAGCCGTCACCATCATAATCCACAACACCAACATAAAGTAATCCGGAACCCACTAGCAATTCATTCGGACGCACTTTTTTTGTGAGAGATAAACCGGATGGCGAAGCATTCACTATGGCAAACCCACGAAACGGGCTACCCAAGGCTAAAACCAGTTCCTGATCTCCATCTGCATCCTGATCCAATAATTGAAAATTATTGCAACGAAGGGATCGATTCTCTTTCCCCACGTCTAAAGTTGCTGAAGGTAATTCTGAAAAATAAGCGCCATCCCAAGAATAAGTTGCCACAAATACATGAGGAGTTGCATTATCGCCAAAACGAGATAAGTTCATAACCAAAACTAATTCTGGGGAGCCATCGCCATCCATATCGCCAATTTGTGCATCCACGAATTGACCCTCCAATGCTAATGGCGGTGTGAATTCCCAAATCAAAGTTTGATAGCCATCTGCATCAATTTCATAATACCTAACAGCAGTTGGAAACACATCCTCATTTGGATCTAATTCCAAAGCAATGAACTCTAACTGTGCATCTCCATCCAGATCGTAGGTTCCGTTCATATGAACAATCTTCTGGCCAAAAGAAATGCCGAGGCCAAGGGTCAGGACACCTAGTATTTTTCGTACTGTGTGAGATAGATCCATTGAACTACCTACGCATCACTCCCGTCATTTTCTTCAACTTCTGTTTTTTCTTTTTCTGATTCATTATCGGGTTGAGATTCTTCTGGTTGTGCAGGGGTCTCTTCTTCAATGGGTGTAGGCGTTTCTTTCCGAGACTCCAATTTGAGTGAATCTGTGGGTGTTGATAGGGAATCCGATTTCAGTTTTTCCACTTCTAATACTGCAGGTCCAATTTCATCTTCCTGTGTTTCCGACGTTTTAGATTCAGTAATAGATTGATCCTCTGTAGAAATTTCTAGCTCTTCAGGCACATTGCTTTGTTTTGGTTCTACAGGAATTTCAGGATTCATTTGATCGGGCTCAGCATCGGGTAAACGAGGCTCCCGCGTGATTTTAGGTAGTTTGCCCGCCGGACCAAATAAAGGTTCTTCCAATGATGCACCCTGAAGAAGTTTTATTTTCAATTCATCTGGAAATAATTCCTGAATCAACCGGGAAAACATAACCGCAGGTTCGACCGTACCAACCAGATCAAATTCTGTCGTCACCTTTTTGGAGCCGTTGGCTCGTACTATCACTTCGCCTCTAACTGCTTGGAGGGTCCCATCATCCATAAAAACAGCCAGAGATTGGGAAGGAGTAGATGGTGTTGTTGAAGAAAGATATATTCCCTGATAGGTAGAGTCCTCCACACCATCAAATGAAAACCTAATTAACTTATCTGTGAAATCCATATCCAATGAAGTGGGAAACCCCTCAAAGAAATAATTTGGGAATTCAAATAACTTTGGATCGAATGCTTCCGGCTGGTAAGATTGGGATAAAGAATCTTGCGTGGGGGAAATGGACATAAAAACGACATTGGTCTGCATATCGTGGACCATGGTCAGCGTTGTGATACTATCTAACCGCGCATCACGCAATGAATAAGCAAAATCATAAGATTCGCCCCGTTTCAAGTTTGCCAAGTTCGCAGAAATGCCGTGTTGAAAATGAGTCGCTTTCCCCATGGGAGGAACTTGATTGACTGAAACCCCAAAAGGAGCTTCGCCATCAAAAATATACCTATCCTTTGTATCTGATGCAGGTGTCATAGCCAGCACATAGTATAGATCAATCTCATTTTCAGACTGCATATCTAATGTAGTGTCAATATTCACAATAGTAGGAATTAACGCTTCTTGCACTGTTTTTGTAAAAGTGGAAAGACCTTTATCTTTTTCTGGAATTGGTGATTGGACAGAATCGTTTTCTGTCTCTTTGGAAATATACTCTCCAAGGTTCACCTGCGTGAACCCGGCTTCATCTGCCCATGTGACACTTTCCATTTCCTTGTTCATATTCGGAACAGCAACCCTTTTAATATCTGATGAACCTTCAGGTTTGTCCTTTTTTACGCTTGCCAGAAAATCCCCAAGTGTTGGAGCTAAAGAGTCATATTTCACCTGATTATCCACTTTGTCATTGATGGTACCATAAACTTCGTTTTGACCATCGGGGAGACTGGTCAAATCTTGATCATTGTACATAGCAACAGGTTTAAGTGTTGCAGCTTCATCAATCAATGGGGGTGGGGGTGGGGATAGTTGCTCTTTTTCTATACGGGAAGAAGGAAGATTATGAGATAGGATTGGTTGTGCAGTGTACACTTCGGCATCCCGCCTTTTACTAAGTATATCACCAATATTGGGTTGGCCATTTTTATCTAAAATCGGGAAAGCACTTTTTCCAGAAAGGCTGGTATTAAAAAGTTTTGTCTCTTCACTGTCAACTTCCAAAAGAAAAACATCATTGGAGCCAAATGGAACCAATAAACCGTTTTTATTTGATCGCTTTGATCGAAATTCTTGGATGTCCGCCCCAAGGAGATGTTGTACATGACCCAATTGAATTAATGACGATTGAATCAATTTAAAATTTTGTCCTACATCAAAAATAGCTGTTTTGAGCTGATTGCGTTCCGGGGAAAGAGTCGCTATATATTGTCTTCCATTGCTGGTAAACCCACCTGTATAAACCAAACCATAACCATTACTGATAATCGGTGCTATGAGCATCTGAACGTTCATAAGAGAAATATCATTGTCTGATATATCAATATCAAAGACCATGCTCTGGCGCAAGGTTGCACCAAAAGCCACAGATAATTGTGGAGATCCTCCTGGAACCAATGACAGGTTTGAAGGTCGGACGATATTGAATCCCAGGGATTCAGTGCTTAAAACTAATGGATCGTGCGCAAATCCGTCGGCATTGCCGGGGAACACATAAAGCCATGCTTGATTTTTAATAGAAGGAAACAGGTCAACCACAGCTACCATATCATAGTAACCATCACCATCGATATCCACAATTTCTGCATCATTGAATATTTGCCCCTGGGGCAGTGTAAATGACCAAAGGGTGTCTATAGCGGATGATTTTGCAATCTCTACCCAAATCGCCGACGACGCACGGGCGTTTAGGATGAGCGTTTCCTCATGCCCATCCTTATCCAGGTCATATGACCCATGGACGTGGAAATCCCCCTTGCCTGTGAGACCAGACAGGAGCAAGATCCCAATCAATATTCCTTGCAAGAACCGCATTTTATCTCTTGTGAACGTACTTAACCTCATGGTTAAAACCAAAATTGGATGTAGTTATTTGGGAGGCAAATCACGTTTTGATCTCCCTTACCTCGTTTACTCTTCAAAAAATATAGGATGATGTGGGTCTTTTTACAAGAAAAAGCCCCTAATTACTAATTTATTCTAATTCTTAAATTTTCGGCTATATTTTCTTTCTAAATTCAAGTATGAATCTTAATTTGATATAGTGCCCCATGCGGAGAAGTCTATCAACATGAAAAACATTGTTTTATTTCTTACACTGAGTTCATCTCTTTTGATGGCACAATTCAGTTATCCCTTAGAAGATTTTCTGGGCGGCGGAATTGGCTACAGCCCAATGTATATTAAACTTGATTCAATTCCAGGTTCATCAGACCTAATGGGACTAGGGCTCAATCCAAAAAATTTCCGTGATCCTTTTGTGATTCATGGCGGTGAAGGCTTTGCTCATGTTACAGGCCGTTGGCGTATTGGAGGGTATGCTGGGGCTGGAGGCACATCCATTAGTACAGTACCTGATATTATCATTTTTCAGGATGATGATGAAGATGGTGTCCTAGATGAAGGTGAGAATTTTAAAGATTATACTAATTTTTTTAATCCGACAATTGAAGCAAAGTTCACAATTTCTATGGGCGCTGCATCTATCGAATACGTTATGCCTCTTTTACAGGATCTTGAATTATCAGCTGGGGCTCTGATGGGCCTAGCGCGGGCAGGCATTGCCGTGGACCAACAGAGCGGCAATCCAAGATGGGGAACAATATTTGATAACGCATATGGCACTATGGACAGTACAGGAACATTGTTTTATGGTGTGGACGCAGATAGTTATGCTGATCCAGTTATTTTACCGGGAACTGTCCCAGGCTTATTAAGGGACGTAAGTGCAACATTTTTTAATTTTCAACCATATGTTGCAGTAAAATGGCAGTTTTTAGAACGATTAGGATTACGGATTAGTGTAGGGTTTAATAAAGGAACTATTCCAGCGGGGAATTGGGTATTAAATGGAAGAACAAAAATTAGTGATTCACCTGCATCTTCGATCCAAGGTGCATCGTTTCGAACGATGCTTTATATTGGTTTATAAAAAATAATAAAAAAATAATGTTTAAAAATTTCCGCCAGATTGGGCCAATAGCTCTATCTGCAACAATGGGGTTTTTGCTAGCTGCTTTCCTATTTATTCCAAAAGCTTATTCCAGCAATCAAAATGTCTACAAGGTCTTAAGAGAAAAGATCAATGTACTGCAACAGATCATTTCATATGTTAATCATTTTTATTTTGATTCCGTTGATATGGATAAAGTGATGGATGGTGCTTTTCATGGACTTATGGAAGAATTAGATCCTCACTCCACCTACATTCCTGCCAAAGAGCAGGAAAATATAAATGAACTTTTTAAGGGGAAATTCCAAGGTATTGGAATTGAATTTGATATTTTGGATGGTTTTATTACCGTCATATCACCTGTCCCGGACAGTCCATCAGATTATGTTGGACTCATGCCGGGAGATAAAATAATTGCTATCAATGGTGAAGATGCATATAAGATCACCAAAGATGAAGTCTTCAAAAAACTGCGCGGAAGAAAAGGCACCAAGGTCGACGTCACCATCAGTCGAATTGGGACCCAAAAACCATTTGACGTGACAATTATTCGGGATAATATCCCTATTTACAGCGTGGGTGCCGCTACTATGATCGACGAAAATACCGGATATATTTTCCTACGACGATTCTCCGCCACAACAACTACTGAAGTCAAAGCCGCCCTAGAGAAACTTCAAGCCCAGGGTATGACGCGCCTGTTGTTTGACCTTCGTGGAAACAGCGGTGGTTTTTTAGAACAGGCTGCAACCGTATCAGATCAATTTATTACATCAACAGATACCTTGGTTTATACCATAGGAAAAATCAAAGAATCCAACCAGGTCTTTTCATCAAATCCAAAAATAGGTTGGGATAGTTTTTCACTCATAGTTATGATAAATCGAGGATCTGCCAGTGCCAGTGAAATTGTTTCAGGTGCAGTCCAGGATTTGGACCGTGGACTTGTTGTAGGTGAAACAAGTTTTGGAAAAGGCCTTGTTCAGCGCCAGTTGCCATTGGATTCCGGCGCAGCAGTTCGGGTGACTATTGCCCGATATTATACCCCTTCTGGGCGCTTGATTCAGCGACCTTATGAAAATGGGAATGACTTGGCTTATTATAGAGAATTGTATGAAACGGACCGTGAATCCAAGATTGATAGCTTGAAAGAATTACGTCCAAAATACAGTACAAAAGCAGGGCGTGTTGTTTATGGCGGTGGCGGCATTACACCCGATGTTTATATTCCATATAAAAACACCATTAATGGGGAAACGGGAAAAGTATTAAGAAATGCTAAACGACCCATATTTAATTTCGCATCTAAATTTGCATCTACACGCCCAAACGAGTTTCATTCATTTATAAAATTCAGGGATACGTGGGAAGTATCAGAGAAATTATTTGATGATTTTCTGGTACATCTTGAAAAAGATTCTATAGATGTAATCCAAGATTCTTTAAGAACAAATTCTGACTTTATCGATAATAGAATTAAAAGTGAAATTGCTGGATCTGTCTGGGGAAAAGACGAAGCGGCCAATATCCGATTGCAGTTAGATAATCAGGTGATCGAGTCTATGAAACACTTTAATGAAGCTAATGCATTTTTAGAATCCCTAAACTAAATTCAGCGTCTTTTAAATAACTTTTTTCATTATTTTAATCAGATTAAAATCGGAGTAACACTATGGTTCATTATTTTCTAGAAGGTGGCGGTTTCATGTGGCCGATCCTACTGACCCTTTTATTTGGGCTGGGGTTTGCCATCGAGCGATTTTATTCACTGATGATGTCTGCTGTCGATTCACAATCTTTTTTCGATGAAATCACCAATGCAATTGATGAAAATGGCACAACAGGCGCAGTAGAGCTTTGTAAAGAAACGGATGGACCCGTTTCTGCGATTTTTCACGCGGGGCTTTCCAGAATGCATCGCGGATTAAATGATGTTGAGAAAGCGATTCAAAATGCTGGGTCAATCGAAATGGCATTTCTTGAAAAGAATATGATCTGGCTAAATGCTGTGATCACTATCGCGCCCATGCTCGGGTTTACTGGAACGGTTGTGGGAATGATTAGTGCATTTGACGCTATTAAAGCTGCCAACGATATTTCGCCTGCTGTTGTGGCAGGGGGAATTTCCCAAGCACTATTAACCACCGCTTTCGGATTGATTGTGGCTATGATCATCCAGACGTGTCAAAATCTTTTTGTATCCCGAATCGATAAACTTGTGTTGGATATGGAAGAGCAGTCTGTAAAGATCATGGATCACTTGTACGAGAAAGAATCTCAGAAAAAATAAAAACTCTTAAGCCGTATGGCCAATAAACGCAGATTTAAAGGTGGGGAAATTCCCACATCTTCTATGGCAGATATTGCTTTCCTGCTCCTAATTTTTTTCCTGGTAACTACCACTATTGATACGGATAAAGGATTGGGAATTGTTCTCCCGCCTCCTGGTGATATAGAGATTGAGATCCGGAAAGAAAATATCCTGAATTGCCTGATCAATTCCCAGGGAAAAGTTCTTTTGGATGAAGAACCTACAACTGTAGATCAAATCCATCGCATTGTGGGACAAAAACTTCGGAAAAATGATAAACTCATCATTTCCGTAAAGGCACACCCAAAAACCGCATATAATGATTATGTTCGTGTCATCGACCAATTGAAAATGGCCGATGCTAAACGAATCTCAATCGCAAACAGCAATTAATGAAATTTACCCGTAAAACACAGGTTTCAAGTGAAATCCCTACTGCATCCATGCCGGATATTATTTTTATGCTTCTTATCTTTTTTATGGTTACAACTGTATTAAAAGAGCATTCCGGGCTCCCTGTGAATCTGCCTAAAGCTAAACGAATCGAAAAGTTGAAATCTAAACGGCACACAGTTCAATTGTGGGTTTCAAAAGATGGTCTTATTTCAATTGATGATCGTTTGCTTAGCGTGGATGATGTATCCCTGGTCATGTATGACAAACGGGTGGCTGATCCACAGATAGTTGTTTCTTTGAAAGGAGACGAAGAAGCCGAAATGGGACTCATTTCTGACATTCATGACAATCTTCGCAAAGTGGAAGCATTGAAACTCAATTATTCCACGAAAACGCTAGTTGATTAATGGAATATATAAATCCGCTGAAAATAAAATACCCAGTCGTGATCCGAATTACCGGGTTGATTGGGGTTGGGCTTGTGATTATGAATTTTCTCATGTTTCCCCGCTTTCAGAACACCATGGAATTTGAAGGTGTGGACCAGATCATTATTGAAAATATTGATATTCCCCAGACCCAGCAAATTGATAATACGCCTCCTCCTGCACGTCCATCCATACCTGTCCCTTCAGATGATGAAGACATTGCTGACGATCTCACTTTAGATGAATTGGATTTTGATGATTTTTCCAACATGGATGCTCCACCACCTCCCCCTTCAGGTCCTAAGGTTGCCTTTATACCATATGATTTAGCTCCGAGACCTAAAACAGTCATTAGGCCTATTTACCCGGAAATTGCCCAAGAGGCCGGTATTGAAGGTGTAGTTGTGGTTCAAGCCTTCATTGATCAAAATGGTCGCGTGAAAGAAACCCTGATCTTAAAAGGCGTTCCAAATACAGGTTTGGATGAGGCGGCTATGGAGGCCATCCGCAGGACAAAATTTCATCCGGCAGAACAGCGGGAGAGACCCGTGGCGGTCTGGATCTCTATCCCAGTAAATTTCAGATTAAAATAAAAACAACCGTCATGTAAAAATAAAAAAGCCCCGTTCTTTGATAAGCTCAAAGAACGGGGCTTTTTTATATACCATTAAAAGTTGTTATCCCCTTACGTTCGCTCGATGGTATTCCCAGTTCATTTTACGGATATAATCCACTGATATTTCTTTTGGACATTCTGCTTCACAGGCACCCGTATTGGTGCAGTGACCAAACCCTTCTTCATCCATCTGTCTTACCATGCGAATCGCCCGCTCTTCCCGTTCTGGTTGACCTTGGGGCAACAACGCCAATTGAGATATTTTTGAGGCTGTAAATAAACTAGCGGATGCATTTTTACATGCAGCCACGCAGGCACCACAGCCAATACAGGCGGCTGCATCAAAAGCATCTTCTGCAATTTCTTTTCCGATGGGGATGGCATTTCCATCCGGCGCACTCCCGGTGTTTATAGATACAAATCCACCTGATTGAATGATGCGGTCAAATGAGGTTCGGTCTACTACCAGATCTTTTATAACAGGAAATGGTTTTGCTCGCCACGGTTCGATGGTAATAGTATCATCATTGTTAAAATGGCGCATGTGCAATTGACAGGCCGTGGTTCCTTCTAAGGGCCCATGAGGACGACCATTGATCACCATAGAACACATTCCGCAGATACCTTCCCTGCAGTCATGATCGAAGGCTACAGGTTCATCACCGGTATTCACTAATTCTTCGTTCAGGACATCCAGCATTTCCAGAAATGACATATGTGTATTGAGTCTGGTTACGTGATACGTTTTGAATTCTCCTATTTCCTCGGGTCCATCCTGGCGCCAGATTTTTAGCGTAAGATTCAAGTTTGCCATTACTTATAACTCCGCTGAGTTAAATGAACGGTATCAAATGTTAATTCTTCCTTGTTCCGTATCGGTTCTGTTGCTTCACCCTTATATTCCCATGCAGATGAAAAAGTAAAATTTTCATCATCTCGGAGAGCTTCACCTTCTTCGGTTTGGGATTCCTCACGAAAGTGCCCACCGCAGGATTCACTCCGGTCCAGTGCATCTCGAACCATCAATTCACCTAATTCCAGAAAATCTGCAACACGGCCCGCCTTCTCTAATTCTGGATTTAAAACATTATCTCGGCCGGGGACACGGACCTTTTCCCAATAGTCTTTTTTCAAGGATTGAATTTCACTGATTGCTTTTGTGAGCCCTCCTTGGTTCCGAGCCATCCCACAATTCTCCCACATGATATGTCCCAAATCACGATGAAAACTTTCCACAGAGCGACTGCCATTATTATTCAATAACCGATTATTTTGATCTCGTGCATCTTTTTCTGCTTTATCAAATGCTTCATGGTTTGTAGGAATCGCCGGTGTGCGAATATCATTGGATAAATATTCACCTATTGTATAAGGGAGGACAAAGTAACCATCCGCCAATCCTTGCATTAATGCAGATGCCCCCAATCGGTTTGCACCATGATCTGAATAATTACATTCGCCAATAGCATAAAGCCCGGGAACGGTAGTCATAAGATTATAATCTACCCAGAGTCCACCCATGGTATAGTGGACAGCTGGATATATTCGCATGGGCGTTGTGTATGGATCGTCTCCTGTAATTTTTGCATACATCTGGAATAAATTTCCATATCTGGCACTCACCACATCCTGACCTAACCGTTTAATCGAATCTTTAAAATCGAGATAAACGGCAAGTTTGGTTGGCCCAACTCCAAACCCTTCATCACATCGTTCTTTGGCTGCGCGGGATGCAACGTCCCTAGGAACAAGATTCCCGAATGCCGGATAACGTCGTTCCAAATAATAATCACGTTCTTCTTCTGGAATATCTCGTGGACGACGATCGTCTCCCTTCTTCTTGGGAACCCATATCCGGCCATCATTCCGCAGAGATTCAGACATAAGTGTCAATTTGGATTGATAGTCTCCGGACACCGGTATGCAGGTTGGATGAATCTGTGTGAAACATGGATTCCCAAACATAGCACCTTTTTTATAGGCCTTCCACACTGCCGTTACATTGCTACCCATAGCATTGGTAGAAAGGTAAAAAACATTTCCATATCCCCCTGTAGCTAAAACAACAGCATGACCAAAATGGCGTTCATATTCTCCAGTCATCAAATTGCGGACGATTACACCGCGGGCTTTGCCATCAATTTTTACTATATCCAACATTTCATGTCTATTATACATAGTAACACTGCCCTTGGCGATCTGTCGACTTAAAGCACTATATGCACCCAGTAAGAGCTGTTGTCCTGTTTGTCCTCGAGCGTAGAAGGTCCTGGATACCTGGACACCACCAAAAGAACGATTATCCAATGTACCACCATATTCCCGGGCAAAAGGCACGCCCTGAGCCACACATTGGTCAATAATATTTGCACTCACTTCTGCCAACCGATAAACATTGGCTTCTCTGGAACGATAATCCCCACCTTTGATGGTATCATAAAAAAGACGGTAAACAGAATCACCGTCATTCTGATAATTTTTTGCGGCATTGATCCCGCCTTGCGCAGCAATTGAATGAGCGCGGCGGGGACTATCCTGAAAACAAAATGTTTTTACATTATACCCCATTTCTGCCATGGATGATGCGGCGGATGCACCAGCGAGACCGGTTCCAATAACAATAACATCCAATCGGCGTTTGTTCGATGGACTCACCAATGGGACTCTTGATTTATAATTCGTCCATTTATCTATGAGCTGGCCGTCAGGAATTCTGCTTTCCAACATCAGAGGCTCTGTAAATAAAGGATGATTGGAATACTTGCAAATGCTACCGGAACAAGAATTGAAAATGCGCCGGCAAATTTCTCGATTGGAGAAAGATACTTTTGTGTTTTAAGCCCCAGCGTTTGAAATGCTGATGCAACACCATGGTTTAAATGGAACCCGAGAATTATCATGCTGAACACATAAAATGCAGTATACCACACTTCCCGAAAGGCCGTGACAGTAACCGTATAAAGATCCTGGTTACCCCAAGGGTCATTCCCCACTTGTCCCCAATGCATTTCATACCAAAAACTTTTCATATGAATCGCAATAAATACCATAACAAGCACCCCCAATAACGGCATGTTTCTGGATGCCCAACTACTATTCTCGGATCCCGATGAGACAGCATAATCCACAGGACGAGCGTTTTTGGATTGTATGGCAAGAAATATTGTCAAAATTGTATGCAGAATGATGGATGTATATGTGAGAAGGGATAAAATTTTCACCAACGGATTAGTGGTCATGAAAAAGGCATATTCATTGAATTGCTCTTGCGCAGCAGAACCGGAAAGCATGATCAGTTGGAGATTCCCAACCAAGTGTCCGATTAAAAATAAAGTAAGAAATAATCCGGATAGGGCGGCCAGAGTTTTTCTGAAAAGTGTAGATGTAAAGTAGGAGTTCATCCAGAGAATTAATCAAAATATAAGGACTGAAATTAAGGACTCAAATGTGCCTGCGCACGGAGAATCCAAACAACTAATCTTATAACTGTGTAGAAAAATAAGCGCTGGTGAGCCACATGACTGATTGCAAATATAGAGCTATCTTAAAAGGTGAGAGAGGAATAAAATTGAAAACCATGTATGCAACACCAATCAATATAATTAACAATACACCCAAGATTGAATTCCGGGCCAATGCTGTTCCCATTTTTGTGACTTGGATGTAAGTCATAGTCAAAAGTCCAATAGAGATAACCCACCACCCAAAAAAACGATAAATAACTAATAAATAATCCGGAAGATGAGCATTTATATCATCTGCAAACAAAGTATGGAAAGACGTTTGAAGCAATACTTCGTTGGGTGGTTGGTCCAGCATCCAAGGTTCTGGATGAATGAGCCAGCCTAATCCCAGTACAACAGCACTAAGGCCAATGAGAAAAAGTGGCATCCATATGAAATTATGAATTTTTTTTTGGTCCATTGTTATTGCCATTTCAATCTTTGAATTGCGCTTGCAACCCAAAGGGGCCTTTTTCCATAACAATTTCAAAAAACGAGTCAAAGAATTTTTCTTCGTCAAGACTCCGTTCTTTCAGCCCTGCTAAGGCTAAATTGCCCACCCATTGATTCCATTCACTATATGTTTTTCCATCCGGGCCAATCTGGGAATCATCCAAAACTAGAGATGCTTTATTGAATTTATGCCGATCTTCTACTGTCCAATTTTTCACAACAGATAGTAATTCATCACGGATAGATTCCACCGTAAGAATGGATGTCCAAAAAGCCACTGGTGCCATTTCATAGCCCATGGGCGGACGATCAGAACCACGGACTTCCAACAAATTTTTCAGACGAACATTGGTAAAAATCTGGTGCAAAGCAGCCTGAATATCTTCTGTGCGAAGATTCCCCAACTTTTCCAATCCAATGAGCCTTTCGCCTAAAGTCTGATTTGTACTCACAATAATTCCGTTATGGTCCAATTCAAAAATACCGGGAACGCCCATTATGTAATCTATATATTGATCTATCATTCTTTCTGGGGATTCTATACCATGATTAATCAAGTTCCGGCAACGGAAATTATCTGTATTCTCCCAAATCACACTACGGGTGTTTTCTAATCCGGTTGGTTGTCCATTTTGGAAAGGGCTGTTTGCAAAAAGATAAGCAGACACCGGTTGCAGGCAGTCTGCAACAAATGTCATATCTTCTAGATTTCTTTCACTAGTAATGTCAAAATTGATCTGGATGCTGGTGGTATTACGCATCATCCATTTCCCCATGGTGCCGTTTTGTTCCATATTAGCATTCATGAGTTGATATTTTAGTTGATTGATCAGGTCAATGTCATCAGGGGCATAATTGGGTTCCAAACTATAATTGATGATCTTTAGGTTATTGGCATTTACAACTTCTGTTAAAGCTTGCTTGTGTTTGCCAATTGCAGTGAATAAAGTATTTAAATCTCGGTACGGCGGGCTGGACCATTCAAGTTGTCCGCCAGGCTCGAGAGAATAAATACCATTTCTTCCTACATTCTCATTCATAATAGCCAAAAGGTCTGTCGCGGAAAATTCATCACCGGGATTCACGGGAAGGCGATGGTTCTCTTTAGTATAAAGGATACATTCTTCTTCCATGCCAATGGTTTGATGTTTGGTGGAAACTAAATTCGAAAATATAAAAGATCGGATTTTATCGTAAATACCCATAGTAAAAATTAAATAAAATTGTTGATAAAGACGGAAATGAAATTAGATCATACCCCAAGTGATGAACCCAAAAAGAGCCATGATCACCGGGAACCCAACCATCATGCCTCCTTCAGTTTCGGCCATATTCTGGGGTAAATCTTTCAATGAGAATGGATGACTAGGGGGATCTCCAATATCATTAAATGTGAGATTGATGACAGAAATATTTTTAGGACCTACGTAAACTGTTCGGGATCCAAATAATTGATTATTTCGTAGAATAGGATCGTCATCTACATATTCCATACCGGACCTGTTAAGGACCTTTGCGTATAATGGAGTAAGCCCGCTGACTTGATGCCAACCGGGAGAGAGTTTAATCGGCCCTGTGAGTGGTGTTACTCCCACCAGTTTTCCATCAATATAAATTGGAATTCCTTCTCTGTTTGCTGTAACGCGAATACCTGAAGAATCAGGTATTTCTTTGGCTAAGTATTGTGGAATATTCACCTGACTCGGATAAAGTTTTGTAGTGTTTTTGTATTCACTCTCCATAGGTTCCTCGATGGGCATAACATCCGCCACTAGCGACTCGTCGTATGGGTCTAGATGTGTGACGAAAAACACATTCGTATCCCAGTCTTTATTCTCATTCGAACCAACAGAAACTGATTCAGGTTCTGGGAGCAGTGGAAAATCAACCTTATTATCGGTTCCTTTTTCTAAGTTTTGACGATTGAAGTTTGCCTTATCGTAGTTTGGATAATCGCTCATGGCCCACCCATCGTTCTTATTGAAGTCTGGTTCCTGCGTCCCTGATAACTCATAATCTATTACTTCTTGCACATCAGCCACAACTTCCGGTTCATGGATTACAATTTGTTCTAGCTGGACCTTGGGTTTTTCACTATTAGATTGTGAATAATCATTCATGGACCACCCGCCATCTTCCTCTATTTTCTTCACTCTTGCCAAATCATTAATCGCAACTGCCAATTCGTTAGATAATATTTCTTTTTTTTGCTTCTGTTGTTTGCGGTCTTTTGTTTTTGAAAAAAGTTTTCGAAACCATCCTTTATTTTCTCTAGGTTCCTTTTGTATTTCCATTGAAAACTCATCAGCGGTGACTTCTGGTTCACGTGTAGTTTTCCCTATTTCTTTCTGGGGTGGCTCTTGTTCTGTAAAATCCGGAAGAATAACGCTGAGCTGTTGATTATCTTCGTTTGATAGTTGTGTTTTACCAATATTCGTATATGAATGAGTATCCTCTTGTATGTCCTGCTTATGCAGTACTGGATTTTTGACTCCCATTTTTTTATCAAAGACCTGATCTTTTGTTATATCTACGTAGATCTCTTCAATAAGGCTATCATTATCAGTTAATAATTCAGTTTTCCTTAGATCTACATTTTTAGTGTTTCCATTCTTAATAGAGACCGTAAGCCCGGGATTAAACATGGAGTTTATTTCTCCTGGGTGATTTGTTGTGTACAATTCCCCGTGGAATTCAAAAATTGAATTGGGACCTAATTCAGATCGAGCCTGATCAAAAGCATTCTTAAAATTTGTATTGTATTGCGGGAATCCTGAAGATTGCGCTATATTAAAAACAGATGTCCCATTATCATTTATGTAGCTCTTTAAACTAGTCACATCAGAACGTTTCATTTCTGTATGTATGAACACAACAGTACTTGCCGATGTTTTTGAGTTTATTATATCATATCCCAAAATGGGTTTATTAATTAATATTGCAACTTGAATAGACTCATTGAAATCGTCTATCACAATCTTTTTAACAGGCTTTTTATATTTTTGTTGTGGAAATTTATTGAGAGGGGCCCGTACGCCTAATAGAGTTAGGTAAACCCACCCTCTATCAGATTTCCAGGCAATAATATCATCATCTTTGATTGTACCAGTATAATCAAGGCTCACCATTACACCATTTTGCTTAATGCTGTAATGGATGTCTTTTAAAGACACACTGGTACCAAAACAGATAGACGTTGCCGTCAACCATTTGATAAATGAATTATTCAATTAGAACTCCGCATGAGTAAGCCTAGTAGACTTACGTTAATTTTAAGCAAAAGTAACACTTTAAGTCAATAGAGAAATCGAGTTATCTAACAGGTGCTTATATGAGCAAATGATACTAGTTAAACAGAGTAACCAGATATTTTCTCAATTGGATGTAAATCACAAAGATGACCTTTAATCTACTGCGTGCGTTCTTAAGGCATTGGCCGATATATTAGTTATCTTCGAATTGTCATTTAGAAATAATTGAATAAAACATTTTTGAGACTAAAGATATAAACTCTGGAAAAACAACGAAATTGACCATTTGAATTATCCCGTTTCACTCTCTAAAATTTGATGATGAGGACTTCACTAAATTACTCTATTTGGCTCTTGTGCCCTATCTTGGTCTCTTGTGTGTTTGGGGAAACCACTAGAATCAAATTTTTCCATGTTTTTAATAGCTTCGGCGTTGAAACACAAGAACTCAAAAATTCCATCGTTATACACTATGACACAAATGGGTTTATGGTGGATAGTACCGTTTATACTCACACCTTGCCTTTAAGTGAAAAATATGTTTATGTCCTTGGATCCGACGAAGGGCTCAAACTCCAACGGAGTTATGATAAGGAGATGATTTTATCCTACCGCTTTGAAAATGATCATGCCGGAAAACGGATGAGCACAACACTTTTTGGTGCTGGGGATACGCTTTATTGGAAAGAGTTTCAAAAATATGATGATGAGGGGTTACTCGTTAAGCGGATTCGTTATAATCCAATTGAAGCAATTAATCCAGAAATGATGGTTTTAAAAACTGATGCGGGAAAAATGGTTTGGGGCGAGAGTTACGACTATGATTCCACAGGAACTGTCCTTGATCACAAAGAATTGTATGATAACTACATTCTTGAAATTACAACCTATGAATTGGGCTCATCAAAAATACCCCATAAAAAGGCTGAATATTTTGACCCTTCTGTTATGTTTCGATCTATTTATTTTCATAATGAGAATAACCACTTGACCCATGAATCATCGGTAGGGCGACTAGGTCAATCCATTGGCTCAAAGGCTTATGAATATGATATTTTGGGGCGGCGTACAAAATCTAAAATATATAATTCCAACGGAGTGATCGAAGAAACACTAACTGATATTTTTGATGATGATAATTTTAAATTTTACGAGTATCTTGCCGATTCTACATTAAAACTTATTTCAAAAAAAGAGATGCTTTTGGATCATAGGGGCCGACCATACATAGGTGTAATTTTAGACGGTGAAGAACGAGTGCTGGAAAAAAATGTATATTCTTATGATGAAAAGAGTCGTGTAGTACAAATAAAACAATACGATATGATTCGTCGCTCGCACGATGATCAAAAAATTCCAGTTAAGGTTATGACCTATGAATATGAGTAAATTACATATTATTATTTCAATGACAAAAACCCCCGGAGGCTTTTATGAAAGTCATTGATCCAAAAAGTATGATCATTGGTGTTTTAGGAACACTCTTGATTTTTGTGACTTTAGGATTTCGTGCAAAAACGGATGAATTGGGACATTTGGTCGTTCGCAGTTTAACCATTGAAGATGATCGTGGTGTAATCATGGGATATCTAGGCAACGGCTACATGCAAACGTATAATCAGTATGGAGAGCCAACCTTATTTATTGGTACGGGTAAAGATGGCGGTGGTTATATGCGCTCTTACAATGGCAATGGCGATGAATCGGCCTATGTTGGTACAGGTAGAATGGGTGGCGGGTACATCAGGACCTATAATAATTCTGGAAAAGAGACATCTTATCTCGGTACAGGATCTGACCATGCCGGGCAACTTCGTATTTATAATAGTGAAGGTGAAACATCATCATATCTTGGAGAAGGATACTATCAGGCTTATAACCAATTTGGTGAAAGAACCTTGTTTTTGGGGACTGGATCCAGTGGCGGCGGGTATTTACGGACTTATAATTTTGATGGGCAAGAAACTGTTTACATAGGCACAGGAGCAGACAGTTCCGGTCAATTGCGTGTGTACGATGCTGTCGGGGAAACTGGGAGTTTTCTTGGGAGCGGGTATTTCCGTACGTATAACCAATTTGGGAAAATGACTACATATCTTGGCAACGGCCGCGATGGGGGCGGTTACCTACGGACCAATAATAAATTCGAGACCGAAACTTCATTTTTAGGAACAAATAACTCCAATGAGGGGCTAATTAATCTCAATGATAAGTTCGGCCAAAGCTTCTGGATTCGTCTAAATAAGGGTGATTGATCTTTTTTCACAATTTTTTGACTTTAATGCTTCGTTGTCTTAACTTTTACGACAAAAGGTATCCGAGAGGGGGATGAATCAACCCTTCATCCAAAAAACCTCACTTTATTCATACTCTGACAATGAGGAATTGACCATGCGGAAAATACTGGTTATTTTTATCATTCTGTCGTCAGTGGCTCTTGCCCAAAACGATGGATTAGTGAAGACAAATTACCCCAGTGGGGCACTTCAAACTGAAGGCAATTATGCCAACGGTGTTCGGGACGGACTCTGGACATTCTGGTATGAGGGCGAGGTGTATCAAGATTACGGTGAAGATGATGAACCCAACACCCAAGACGATGGTGAAAACAACGGTGTTTGGGATTCTACCGAGACTGTTATTCTTGATATCGATGGTGATACATTTTATGACCCCCCCCAGATGAAAATGGAAGGATCTTATTCTGGTGGTAACCGGGATGGACTCTGGACCACTTGGTATATAAATGGCAATCGAAAAGAAGAATCCAATTATACAAGTGGAAAACTAGACGGTACCATATTTCGATGGAATGATAGCGGTAATAAAACCGATGGAGGCGCTTACGAAGCCGGAAAACAAGAAGGGCTTTGGATTTGGTATTATAACACCGGGATCAAAAAAGAACAAACGCGATTTCACGATGGTCAGCAGGAAGGACTCTGGCTGCAATGGTTTACAGATGGCGCTAAAAAATCCGAACGGAAATTTACCAATGGGGAACGGGACAGCGTCTGGACTTCCTGGTATGAAAACGGCAATAAAAAATTCCAGGCCACTTACGGTAATGGGAAGTTGAATGGCAGTTGGACTTCCTGGTATGAAAATGGCATTATTAAGGAAAAATCAGGGCAATATGCCAATAATAAATTAGATAATAAATGGACTTATTGGGCAGATGACGGACGAAAAACACAAGAAATCAGTTATGATAAAGGCATCAAGCATGGTCCTTTTCTCCAATGGAATGTTGATAATTATAAGGTAATTGATGGTGAGTATAACCAGGGCGAGAAACACAATAAGTGGACCCTTTGGTACGAAGATGGTACGCTGAAACAGCATGAAAATTATTCCAATGGTGAAAAAGATGGTCAATGGATCTGGTGGCTTCCTGATGGGGTGAAGGACCGTGAAGGCAGTTATAAGGGTGATGTAAAACATGGCATCTGGACACAATGGAATAATGCAGACCATAAAAAATTAGAAGAAACTTTTGTTAATGGTGTTATTGATGGGAAAATTACAATTTGGTATGATAATGGCAACAAAGACCGGGAAGGTGTCATTAGGAATAATGAACAAGAGGGAATATGGAACTACTTTCATCCCAATGGCGAAACAGATTTTATTTTTGATTATGGAACTGGATTAAATCAAGTTCGCATTGCCGAACTTGAAGAACGCGATGGACAGTTTTATAAAATAGGAAAACATAAATCCTATACTGGAATGGTGAAAGAGACAGGTGGAGTTAAGGATTATCTACTATTGGGTCGCATTTCATCCGGGAAACGTGATGGCCAATGGGTGCAATGGTATGGCAATGGCCAAAAAGAAGTTGAAGGTGTTTATTACCGTGGGAAAAAACATGGTGACTGGTCACTTTGGTACGAAGATGGTACCTTAAAAGAACAAGGCCAATTTGACATGGGTAAAGTGGATGGCAGTTATAAATACTGGTATACAAATGGACATTTGCACATGGAACAAACCTACCATAAAGGAAATTCTCATGGGAAATGGGCCTGGTGGTTTGAACATGATCACAATCTGACATTCACCAATGGGACATGGACCTACAACGGAGGAACTTATCAAGCAGAAAATGAGGAAGAACTCTGGAACTGGTGGTGGTATCTCAATGACAATAAAGAGATGGAAGGGCATTATCTCGATGGTAGAAAAAATGGTATTTGGACCTGGTGGTACGATACAGGCGTAAAGCAATCAGAGGGAAATTATCTGGATGATGAGCAAGATGGGCTTTGGCTGTATTTTGAATCAGATGGTTCCGTTGCGGAAGAAGTCACATTTTCCGGTGGCGAAAGAGATGGTCGATCTACAGTGTGGTTGACTCCTGAAGAAAAACAGGAAGAGAAATTTTACAAGCATGGGAAATTAGATGGGCCCAGTACATATTGGGAAAATGGTTATCGCAGTACAATGACCAGTTATAAATCAGATAAACCAGAGGGTCCATGGGCTATCTGGTATCCCAATAGTGATCAGATCAAGGAACAGGGTTTTCACCAAGGTGGGATTCGTGAAGGTCTTACCACCTATTATTATGAAGATGGTGTTATGCAGCGGGAAGGTTATTTTAAGAATGGATTACCAGATGGTGTTTGGACGTATTGGAACACAAAGCGCGTTAAAGATTTTGATTTTGATTTTGGATCGGGGCTAGAACATATCGCATTGGAAGATCTTGTCGAGCGTGAATCCATTTTCTATAAACTAGGGGAAGATGCACCATTTACAGGAATCATCACTCAGGAAAATCAGGAAGTGGGCTATCTCTTTCTCGGCCGCACCCACGAAGGTAAAAAAGATGGCCAATGGGTCAAATGGTTCCCCAGCGGCAAAGATGTACCAGAAATTATTTTAGTGGATGTTCCTGACCCGGAACCGGATCTTCCCTGGAGTGGTGGAAAGCAAGAACAAGGTGGATATAAAAATGGTAAAAAGCATGGCCAATGGACGGAATGGCATGATAATGAACATGTCAAATCTCATGGGAACTACGACTCAGGTATTATGAATGGCCATTGGACATTTTTCTATCAAAATGGAACAAAAGAAAAAGAGGGAAATCTTGCCAACGGTACCGCCGATGGGCTTTGGTTATTTTGGAATGAAAATGCTGAAAAAGTCCAAGAAGGCACATTTACCGAAGGAACAAAAGAAGGAAAATGGACAGCATGGTTCTCAGATGGTCGCCTTACAGAAGGCTTCTATGCCAACGGGAAAAAAGATGCAACCTGGGCCAGTTGGTGGGATCACGAAAGAACGAGAAAAGAAATGCAAGGCGCCTACCGAAATGGAAAAATGGTAGATAAATGGTTCTTCTATGATAAAAACGGAAACCTAAAAGAAATACGATATTTTTCCCCTGCCTTTTAGTCTGCTTTAACTTAAATAACTACATACATATAAAGGAAATTAACCAGTGAAATACGTCTATCTTTTTGGAAACGGCGAAGCCGATGGTACAGCTAAAATGAAGAATTTACTCGGCGGGAAAGGAGCCAATCTTGCTGAAATGAACCACTTGGGAATTCCAGTACCTCCCGGATTTACTATCACAACCGATGTTTGCACACATTATTACAAAAATGATCTCAATTTTCCTGATGAATTAGATTCCCAAATTCAAGAATCTCTTTCAAAAGTTGAGACCATTATGGATTCAAATTTTGGTGATGAGACTAATCCACTTTTGCTCTCTGTGCGATCCGGTGCTCGCCAATCCATGCCGGGCATGATGGATACAGTTCTTAATGTTGGACTGGCTTCATCTACCATTCCCGGACTCATCAAAAAAACCAATAATCCCCGGTTTGTCTATGATGCTTACCGAAGACTTATTATGATGTATGCAGATGTTGTCATGGAAAAGGCTGCTGGTATAGAACCTCCTGATGGAAAAGGTATTCGTCAACAACTCGAAAATATTCTAGATAATTATAAAAAAGAAAAAGGATTAGTGGCTGACACAGATCTCACTGCGGATGATTGGATTACAGTATCAGACTCGTTCAAATCTGAGATACGTGCAACACTGGATAGTGATTTTCCTGATGACCCCATGGCACAACTTTGGGGTGGAATCAAGGCTGTTTTTCAAAGTTGGAATGGAAGCCGTGCCATCAGTTATCGCCGGATTGAAAATATTCCAGACCAATGGGGAACGGCAGTGAATGTGCAAGCCATGGTCTTTGGTAATATGGGAGAAAGTTCTGCAACAGGTGTAGCGTTTACCCGAAATCCTGCATCGGGAAAAAATATTTTTTTTGGAGAATGGCTCTCCAATGCCCAAGGTGAAGATGTTGTTGCTGGGCTCCGAACGCCGAATCCATTAAATGAAGAAACAAAAACATCTGAAACTCAGAACCTCCCTTCACTGGAATCATCTATGCCGGAGCTATATGCGCAACTTGCCGAGATTCGGAACAACTTAGAAGTCCATTATTCCGATATGCAGGATATTGAATTCACCATTCAGGATGGCCGATTATGGATGTTGCAAACTCGTACAGGAAAACGGACAGGTGCTTCGGCTATTAAAATGGCTGTGGATATGTGCAATCAAGGTATGATAGATAAAAAGACTGCCATTATGCGCGTTATGCCAGAACAATTGGATGAGCTTCTTCATCCTATGCTAGATACAGAATCTGAAAAACAGGCCACTTTTTTAGCAAAGGGACTGCCTGCTGGACCCGGAGGGGCAACTGGAAGAATCGTGTTTACTGCAGATGATGCGGAAACATGGCATAAAAATGGTGAACAGGTGATCTTGATTCGAGAAGAAACTTCACCAGAAGATGTACATGGTATGCACGCAGCAGAAGCAATCTTAACAGCCAAAGGCGGGATGACATCCCACGCTGCTCTTGTGGCCAGAGGGTGGGGGAAATGCTGTATTGTAGGCTGTAGCGCAATTCATATTGATACAGAAACAAAGGAAGTATCTATAGGAGACACTGTGTTAAAAGAGGGCGATTGGGTCACCATGAATGGAACCCGGGGGAATCTTTATCAAGGGAAAGTAAATCTTATTCCATCTAATCCAGATACACATCCTGAATATAAAATCCTCATGGAGTGGGCAGATGAATTCAGAGCTTTAAAAATTCGCACTAATGCTGAAAGCCCATCAGATGCAGCACAGGCCATTCGCTTTGGGGCGGAAGGAATCGGGCTCTGTCGGACGGAGCATATGTTCTTTGATGAAACCCGTATTCTTGCCATGCGAAAAATGATCCTGGCTGATAATGTATCTGATAGACGAACTGCAGTTATGGGGCTCCTGCCATTCCAGAAAGAAGATTTCAAGGGAATTCTAAAAGCGATGGAAGATAAACCCGTTACCATTCGGCTCTTGGATCCACCTTTACACGAATTTATTACTTTGAACGATAATCAGATTCAGGAATTGGCTGATAACCTCAGTCTAGAAAGATCCAAGGTTGAAAAACGAATCGCAGGGCTCCATGAGTTGAATCCTATGTTGGGCCATCGCGGGTGTCGTCTGGGCGTTGCTTACCCGGAAATCACTGAAATGCAATCCAGGGCTATTTTTGAAGCAACGGCAGAACTTACAAAGGAAGGCGTTTCCGTTTTACCCGAAGTAATGATTCCGCTTGTTGGAACTATTACGGAATACACAGACCAGGAAGATATTGTGCGGAAAGTTGCCAAAGATGTTCTAAATGAAACGGGTGTAGAATTTAAATATCTTGTGGGAACCATGATTGAACTCCCCCGTGCCTGTCTCACAGCGGATGAGATTGCCCAACATGCCGAATTTTTCAGCTTTGGTACCAACGATCTAACCCAGACCACATTTGGATTCAGCCGCGATGATATTGGGTCCTTTCTTCCAGATTATTTAGAAAGAAATATTCTTCCGGGAGATCCATTCCAGAGCTTGGATGTGAGCGGTGTGGGTAAATTAGTATCCATGGCTGTGAAATTAGGTCGGGGAGTGAATAGTAAATTAAAAATTGGGATTTGCGGCGAACACGGCGGAGATCCTTCGTCGATTGAATTTTGTAAAGAGACAGGGTTAGATTATGTGAGCTGTTCTCCTTTCCGAGTTCCCATTGCCAGATTAGCTGCGGCTCAAGCAAGTATACGTAATTATAATGACTAATTATAAATTAACATTGAGTAGTTCTTGCGTAATAAATACTCAGAGAATAACCAGTAAACTTGGAATAGTGTTAATGATTATATTAATATTATAGAACTCTCTAGAAAAGATTTTAATAAATAGGAAAAATATGAAAAAACAATCACTACTTTTTTTTGCATTATTACTGGTTATTAGCTGTTCAAAACCTAATGTCAAAAAAGAGATAAAAATTGTAGAGCAAGTAGCAACGCCTGTTGCAGAAGAGCCTAAAATTGTAGAGAAAAAAGCTGCACCTGTTATAGAAGAACCTAAAATTGTAGAGAAAAAAGCTGCACCTGTTATAGAAGAACCTAAAATTATAAAACAAAAAATAAAACCTGTTGTACAAGCAAAAAATGAGATACCACGAAATCTTAAAGATAAATGGGAACAGAGAATAAAAAAACAACAGATAAAAGACAAATTACAACAAGAGAACAAAAGAGAAGCTGAAATTGTAGAGCAAGAAATTGAGCCCGCCTTGGAAGAAGAAAAGGACATTGCAAAAGCAAAAGAGGGTGGGGCATATAAGGACGGGAAAAGGGATGGAATTTGGACATTTACGGATGAAAAAGGAACCAAAGAAAAAGAAATAATTTATAATGAAGATGGGCAAGAACTATGGATATTTTTTGATGATGAGGGAAAGAAAACAAGAGAAGGGCAAATGGTAGATGGGAAAGAAGAGGGATTGTGGACATTTTATGATGAAAATGAAATTAAAGAACGGGAGACGGAACACAAGTCTGGTAAAGAAGATGGAATTTATTCTTTATGGTATGACAATGGGCAGAAAAAAGAAGAAGGCCCATATAGAGGAAAAACTAGAATTGAATTATGGACATGGTGGGATGAAAAAGGAAATAAATGGCAGGAAGGTAGCTATCTAGATGGGAAGCGAGATGGAACTTGGATCACTTGGAATGCTAATGGAAAGAGGCGAAATGAGACAGTTTATAAAAATGGTAGTTTTATAAGTAAAAAAGTGTATTAGGCACCTACGTCTTTCAATTTTGTAAATATTTCCAGCCAACCTAAGCTGGGCTAGTAATACCTTATTCAAACATCTAACAAGGCAAAAACTAATTTACCATTTTTAAGAAAGACTTTTTTCCTGCTTTATTATATAATAAGGGTTTAGGTTCGTCCCCATCGCGTATGACGCATGAATCGAAGAACAAGAGCACGGTGTATATCAATAATCTCTTGTTGTAATACTGTAAATACTTGTTCCCTATCAAGAATTCCATTTTGTACAATGGAAATAACTGAAAGACGGAAGTCTTCTGCAGAAATACCACTGGTCCCATCAACATAAGAATCGCGAAGATTGTCAAGCGCTGTTTTAACACTGCTGTGTGATGTTTCCAGAATCGTAATCTGATCTCCAGTAAGTTTTAGTGCACTTTGCATGGCCCGTTTAAGTTCATCCGGATCTTGGGAGAATCTTCCCCATCGCCCACGCCCTCGACGCCAATTTATTTCTCGTTCATCTCTTTCCGTAAATAGTGTGTTTTGTTGCTCTTCGGTTAAAAGAATCGCTATTTCTGCTCTAAACCATTCCATAACGCTCATAAGTTCTATGCGCATAGTTTGTCGCTCTAATTCTTCATTTTGATACCGCAAAGTAATTTCATTTATAAGGGTTGATTTTGTATCAATGATTTCTTGATACAATGGAAGTTGCTCTTCTGTCATTATAAACATAAGACGATCATCCATACGTTGAAAATGTTCCAGCCGTCTGTGATGATGATCGTTTTCTTCTGTGAGTATTTGAGAATCTATTTGCTGGTTTCTGGAAAGAAGTAGATCTTTTTGCTCCTGCGTCAATGATTGTTGTAGAGCAACTGCAAGCTCCCAAAGCGTTGCAGGATCAGGGTGAAAATCTCTTCCTAGCTCAAGTGATGACCTAGCGCTACTTCGTTGCCCTGTATCTAAGTTAAGTTCATCATCTAAATCTTGAATGAGATATTCAAATTCAGGTGGATTCATTAATTCCTGATTATTAGAAAAGGATTCACAGCCAGTAAAGAATAATACTGTTGCTACAGTAATATAATAAATTGCTTTCATAATTGGTTCCTTTGAGGATTAATTACAGTATCAGACACAAATTCCATTAATAAGTTAAAATATATTCACCCGAAAAGATAATATTATCGATGTAGCGCTTTCTAACCTAATCAATAACTACTATAAATAATGTATGATCGGAAAATATGTAGGAAAGGAAAGGCACTCCTTTGTGCCTATGTTTAAAGCGTTAGAATATAAATTAAAAATTTGCTCGGTACTTTAAGCCTACCCATAATTTACTATCTGGCATCCAATTACCTTTCAAAGCAGCATTTTTCTTAAGACCCGTTATTGAAACTCCAAAGTCGTCCGACAAATTAAGGTTTAATGTATAAATCATATTCAAACCTGTGATATATTGAAAAGAAAATTCGTAAAAGGGTACCTTAGATATTTGGATAAAATCAAGAAAAGACAATTTTTCTATAAAGTTAGGCTTTTGCCCGATTTGCCCTAGCAAATCAAATCTGATATAAAATGAGTTTAATCTTGTAAAGGAATTTTTATCATCATTGAGAGATTGAAAATCAAAATCTCCCACAGTATTACCACTACTATCAGAAACTGCCCTATATTTATCATCAAAGTATGTTCTCTCATAGAGTTCACCATTGTCGTTAGCCTTTGTCCTAGTATCCTTCAGCCTGTGGGCCACCTTCATGTAATGAAACCCGGGGGCCGCTGTTAAACGACCAATAAATGAAAGCTTTATGGGTACTTGCACTGTAGTGGCCATCAATGCGTAGCTATCCAATATGTTTACATTAATAGTAGAATCGTCTATGGCCTCCCACTTGGTTGCATCATTGGGCTCAAGGTCTGTAGGAGATGAGAGCTTCTCCCCTGAACTTGATGGGTAAAACGTAAATCCAATTAATCCATGGTAATCCGCTTTCGTTGAAAATAAATTTTCAATATTCCCTCTGGCGTATAGCCCTCCATATTTACCACTGAGTACAGAGCTTTTATTGTCATAACCACCCATCTTACCAACATCAAACGCAAATGGCATCCTGAAACCAAATTCTGATCGTTGCGTAGCTACACCCAACTCACTTGAACCGCCAAGTAAACCGGGCAGGCCAATTAATTCATTTCCTACTCGCATATTCGCAGCATACTGCAGCAGGTTGGATCGCATGGAAAAGGAAGACAGGGATAATTTAAAATTACTGCTGTGCCATACTGAGAATTGTGATCCGTAACCAGCAATTAATCTCTCACTCTCACTCTCATGAAATACTGTTTCAGAATCATTGGTTAAATATTGATCACGTGTCATGAGAACAGTTTGAATATCCTGGCTGAATACCCAATCTACTTTTTCCCGGTCTATAATCGTATAGTCAAGGCCATTCCCATACCAGATTTCATGGATTTCGTCACTATTATCTTTTTTCTGTACTAAAATAATTTGGTCAGTGGGGTTCAATTCTCTTATTGCTTCACCGTTACCATCATCAATGCCATCTACATTAGATTCATCGTCCATATATTTTAGATCTATATAATCTTGAATTGCATCTTCCATTAATATATGATAGGGCTGATGATCAACTGTCCATGCAATAAATTTACGTTTATCCAGCGTTTTTACCTCTGTCTCCAGTTCATCCGTAAGTGTGATGGATGCGGTTCCTTCAACAAACAGTTTGCTATCCTTACTATCTACAGCCTTAAATGCAACTTCGTACACATTATCTTTATTTTCATCAATGGGGGTTTCAAAATCCGGTTCTCTTAAAAATGAGAGATCCCCACTGCGGGTAATCTTGAATACTCCTTTGTCTGGACTGGCGCTGAGCTTGTACTTAATACCAGTCTGGTCTGCATCAGGGTCGCTGGCTTCCAGGCTTGCTACAATTTTACCTGCATTTTCTGCATGAAATAATTTCAGGTTTTTATTGCCCTTAAGAATAGGCGGTTCATTTTCATTCTCAACTTTAACTGAGACTGTCCCAACAAAAGATTCTTTTCCAGAGTCAGTAGTCTGTATGGTGACAGTGTAGGTGGCGGTCTCTTCAAAATCAAAGGATTGTTTGGTAACAAGGTTGGAACCATTTATTTTAAAGTTGTCTCTGCTCCCATCTCGTGCGAGTTCATAAGAAAATCTATCGCCCTCATCAGGATCAGTCGTAGTTAAGGCCCCAACAACAGTACCAGCGGGTATATTTTCAAGTATTGTATTCTTTTCAAGCACAATCGCTTCAGGCGCATCATTAACCGCATTCACATTAACCCTTACCTGAGCTGTCCCGCTTGCTGTCCCAGTATCTGCCTTATATCTAAACACCTCTATTCCATTCGCATTGGGATTAGGGGTATATACAATGCTGTTACCATTGATCTCTGCAGTACCAAACTTTGGTGCTTCCACAATCTCTAATATCAGGTTGCTTTTATCTTTTATATCATCATTTTTAAGCACACTAATAGATATCGAACCATCTTCTGTAACCTGTGCATTGTCATTTTTTAATGCAATACTATCCTGGGCATTCAATGCAACATTCAGTGACAGCATCCATAATAAATTTCTTGAGTTATGTATCATATTTATATCCAAAATAATTTAAAAATTGACAGTCACATATGGGGCAATTAATAAACTTCCACCACCTTCTCCCAATTCGTCAGGCCGACTGCCAGGATACCAATTCCAAGTACTTACAAGGTTATCACGTTTATCCTGAAATTCAATTGAAGAATTGTTGGGGTATAAGGTGCAGTCAACTCCCAGGTTGACCATTTTCCATACATTATGCTCAAATCCAAGGCTATAGGCTTTGAAACCATTACCTGATATATTGAGTTGTAAATATGCTTTAGTATTTTTGGTATCTGTTACACCTTCAACTTTTGCATAAAAACCAATTGAATTAGAACCGGTTATGCGATCTGAAATGCTAACATTATTTGCAGTGTCAACCACCCCATGAACAAGCTGGGTGAATGAAAGACCCGCTTTCAGCCTCATAGAAGCAAAAGGTTCGCTTACTTTCAATTCGCGACCCTTTCCTTTTCTTGCCTTGACAATTCCAGTAGCGGCTCTGATGAGTTGTTGATCGGATGAAGTCAATGTTTCAACTGGAATTGATATTGTTTGTTCTCCATCCCACTTGAGTCCATCCAAAAATTTCTGATCTTCTTCGGATAGGTCCGTGATTTTGTACACCAACTCTCTATTATCACTTTTTCTAGTTAGAATTACTTGATTCTTTTTTCTTTCCTTGAGAATAGCTTCAATTTTACTTCCTGATTTGGTCCATTCTCTGCCTTTTGCAGCTGCTTTATGATCTTTTTCATTTCTGTCTACTGTAATAACCACCATTCCATCATCGCTGCTTTGAAAAAGACCAGAATATTTTTCATCCCCCGTTATCCAGGTACGGCTCTTTACAATATTTTTTTCTGCCTTCGCTTTTTCTTTTTTCTGGTCTTTTATTTTTGAACCATAACCAGAGTCTATTTTTCTATTAATTTGAAACGTATTACTCCAGTACATTAAACCACTGCTGGCAGGTAGCACCAAGTGTTTGCGGCTGAATACTTTGGTATAATCATATTCTTCACCATCAACATCCATATAATTAACCTGACCTCCCAGCATATGAGTATCAAACTTAAAACCAAAACCTCTATTCCCTTCTAGCGGATGGCCAATGCCATTTAAAACAGATTTTGTATTTCCGGGGACTATTATGTAAGTACTAACAATATCATTAGAGATACCCAACAATAAATTTTCTGATAATTGGCGACTAAAACCCAGATCGCCAAAACCCTGCTCAACCCTAACCGCCAGATTACTGCTTTTCTGCCTGATAAATACTTTCAGAGATGTACTTGCACTGATCTGTGAATTGGACCACCAGAATGCATCCCGAGCATCCTTAAAACTACGTTCTTTGAAAATATTGTCTACGGTACTGAATTCTTCCAGTTCTGATAAATCGCGCCTGCTCACATCCTTCCATTTGTACTCTCTTTCCAAAATAGTATTTAACTGTATTGGATCCATCTTTTCTATCTCGTCCATCATGAAAGACTGGTATTCACCCATTTGGTAGTTCTTGGCCTTTAATTTTTTTAGCTCAACCTTATCATCTGTGATTTCAACCTGTACAATTACAGAATGAGACGCCTGAATGGTATTCTCTTCAAACTTGTCAACTTCTATAAGTCGATTGATATACGCTTCAATAAACTCACTATTCACAATAGGATCTGCAACTTCCCAGAACAAGGATTCCTGAGCCATAAGGCCGGATCCTGCCAGGAAAATCAGAATTCTTATTTTCATTCTATTAATCATAATATTCAAACTCGTTATCAGAAACAGACTCTGCTTTGTATTTATCAACAACTTTTATTTTTATTTCAGTTGTAGAACCAAACTGGGGCTCATCTAACTCAAGACTGTATTTTACCACTCGCCGGTTTCCAACTCTTTTCTCAGGTTGCTCTTCTTCAAGCTTCCCATATATACCAGAGAGAGGTACGACTGCTTTTTTCCCGTTTTTATTTCCGTATGTTGTCACTGTCAAGAGTAAGTTGTTTGAACCCTTGCCCATTCTTTTGAAATCAAGTTTTGGTGGTGGAATTTTTCTCACCTTAACATCATGAGCTAAGCCCTTGACCAGATTACCATCTACAAAAGTTTCGAACTTCAACTTGCCTTTATTTTTTGGAGTCAGCTTGGCTTCAAATGAATTAAATGTTTTTGTGTTGACTGCCGATCCTGATATTTTTACAGATATCCTGTCTCGGTCTACATCTTTCACCCTGCTGTCAAAGACATATTTTTCACCTATGTAAATCTCCTTATCATCAGATGGTGAGCTATATTGTGGATCCACAACAACAATTCGTGCCGATGTGATGCTGGATTTTTTATCCCGCTTCCTATAACCAACCACTTCCACGGTTCCATTACCAATGCCCTTGCCCTTTATGTAAGCCCGAGGTAAGCCCGAAACAAGTTCCTTAACCAGATCCTTTCCGCTAGCAAGTTCAATGCTGAAATCTGCATCTGTATTAACGCCGCCTACACTGAAAGGAATTTCCCAGTTCAGGCCACGAAGAACAGTGTATTTTTGCTTATCAAACAGAACAAAAAATTCAGACTGCTGGCCATCCATATAAATGAGTGTAACCGGAGTGTCAAACTCCCGCTTGATTGTAAAGCTCCCTTCTCTTGATACTTCACTATTTATAATTTTTAAGAGTTTCTCTGTGACTTTATAATCTCCAAATGCTGCAGACCATTTATTGTATGTTATAGTATCAATATCCGGAATGAACTGTACACCAAGATCAACAGCAAAGGGCTGGTTAAGGTAATTTTCTTCTACTGAGCTTAGCTCAACCTTGGCTACGTACCGATTCTCACTACCGTCATCTGTGTAGGGTTCTACAGTTACATTATCAAGCTCCCAGTCATATGAATCATCCACCTTCACACCTTCATCGTCAACTTCAACGATTGACGTAGTAAAACTCGGATTAAATTTGATAGATCCTTGCTCGTACTGACCTTCTACATTAAAAAAGAGCCGATAGTAATCCGAATCTTCATAATTGGACTCAACATTGCTTATTTCAACTAAGGTCTGGAGTTTGTCCTGTGCTACATTTTTCAATATGTCGTCTTGTCTTTGCATATAGACTGAAAGCTCGCCTTCAATAGCAAATAAACTTAGAATAGCCCCCAAGTTAATTACGAAATAAACTTCAACTTTTTTCATAATTTATTACCTATTTCTTGATTGCTTTTGACAAAATCTCGTTCACCTCTTTTCTGACCTCATCCCGCAGTTTTCCACTAGCTAAGTTTGATAACCCTTCCCCCATTTCTGCTACTTTAATAACAGCAGCTGTCAGTTCTGAAATTTCTTTACCATCCATATTGCCAACGCTGACAGGACTGGCATGACTTTCGCCACCTTCTTCGGGTCCAAGACTGTAAATACTTTGTGCGTATAAAATTAAAAGGCAGAACTCGAGAACCAGCCCTCCAATTGATAAATAGGTCATGACACCAATATGGTCCGGATCTAAGGTCGCTATAATTGACCGAAATCCGATAATGACAAGTAAAAATGCTGCACCACCATAGACCATGGCGGTTTTGGCGTTCATATCAAATCTAATCTTCATTTTATTTCCTTTTATTATTTTGAATTATTAATTGGTGACCACAATAGAAAAAGAGAAAGATGTCACTTCGCCGCAATCCGCCGCCTGGACAGTAACGTTGTGCGTCGCGGTAGTATCTGATGGTTGAGGCGTACCAGAGATTATATAATCGGAAGAATTATACCCCAACCAGTTGGGTTTATCCGGCACGGTGAAGACGAAATCGTCGTTGTTTGCATCACTGATGCCAAACTGGAACATAAATTGACTTCCTACTGTCGCAGTCATCGTATCCTCAGGGAAAGTCTCAAATACAGGAGGTAAATTTTCATCTACGCTGATTGTAAATGAGTAATCAGCAGACAGATTCACATTGGGTCTGTCATCTGTAATAGTCAATAATACAGTTTCGCTGGAACCAATATCGCTCTCTGTTGGTGTACCTGATAATTGTCCAAGACTGTTGACGTTAAGCCATGCTATACTTTCATCTATAACACAAGTTACAACATCTCCATCTGGATCATTCCAATTCACATCGTAAGAATATTGACAGCCATGGTGAATTGACTGAATGACATTATCTGTATTTGTGAATACAGGTGCATCATTAGGGTCAACAGTAATTGTAAATGATTCCGTAGCAGTTAGTGAGTTGCCAGCCCTGTTGTCATCTAGGGTTATACTGAAAGTTAGTGTTTGATTTACATAAGATGTTGGCAGGTATCCTGATACTGTGCCATTAGTCCCGCTCGAGTTTGGTATAAAAGTCAGCTCAGAATCAAGATTAGAAACCGATGCTTCCATAGTGCTGTAATCCACGCTATTGGGATCGCTCCAGTAAATGGTCCATGATAAAGATTTTTCTTCTTCCCAGGTCTGATCAGATGTCCCGGTGAAACTTGGGGCTTCATTGCCCCGCACGTTAATGGTGAAGGATTTTGTTATTTCCAGGCCGCCTTGATCCTGCAGTTTAAGTGTAAAAGATGTACTGGGGTTTACATCTGCCGTGCTTGGAGTTCCTGTTAGTTTATTCACATCAATTGTCAGCCACCCGGGTAAATCATCTGATGAAAGTGTGTGGCTGCCACCCTGGTCAACATCACTCCAAGTAATTTCAGATGATTGAAATAATATGCCTTCATCCGCAGTGGTTCCAATAGATGTGTTGCCCCAGATAGGGGATTCATTCACATTTGTTATCTCCACACTGGCGCTCAGTATACCTTTTTCCTCTGTTGGACTGTCATCTGTAATCTCCATTACAATTTCGCAACGTGTAACTGATCCATTTTGCGAAAGGATGGTTTCATAATCAATATTTGCACTTGGTAAAAGAACAAGTTTCCAAGTGCCAAGAGAATCAGAATCCTCCATAACAGTAAAAAGAGTTTTATCATTACCATTTATTTTCTGAGATTGGATTTTAACTAACTTTATTTCATCATCAGGGTTTGTGTCAACAACATCAATACTGCCTAATGATTTATTGGTACCCTGCAGGTTTTCTGGTAGCCGACCTACACCATCTTCTTCCATACCCTCTTCCCAAATCATGCTGCCTTTAGGCGGACTCGCTTTAAGATCCTGAGTATTGCCAGGGTATGCAAGCTCTACATCTTCACAGCTTAGGAGAAAAAGGTACAGCAACAATGATGTGAATTTCAAAAAATGTTTTAATCTTAATTTCATAGGTAAATTGTGCTCTTAGTCGTAGTGGATTTTAGCCATCAATATATTTGCATAGTCTACGCCATTTCTACTCATCTGCGTAATATATTGCATAATAATTGGGGGTTGTTTATTTATAGTGTATCAATCTCTAATGATAATTAAATCATTTCAGTGAAATTGTGGTACTAAAAAAACTTACAATTCCACTTAGCTAAAGCTGTTAAGCCCTATCGGCAATTCCTGAATAAATTATTTTTTCCTGATATATCAGGTTTTTATACGTCTATGGTTTTTAAAACATCCCTTAAAGATTTAGCCAGTTCTTCCTTAGTATAGGGCTGGGAATCAATAAACTGGTTAATATCCATTCCGCTTACTGCTTTTGCTTCTTTTAATTTTTCTTTGGCCAATTCTTTGTCACCTTTTTTGGCATGGATTGCTGCCAAATAGAATAAATGCCAGTTTAATATTTTTATTGTTTTAAAAATTTCAATGGCTTCATCATTGTTCCCCAACCAATAATGACACAAAGCTAATGGTCCAAATACCAAATCATTGGAAAATGGGTCTAATCTTTTTGCACGCTCTAATTCTATCAGCGCTTTCTCATACTCACCACAAAAGTTTAACATTTGGGCATATTTACATATAATAAATACATCACTTGGGCATAACTCCCGTGCTTTTCCAAAATGATATCTGCCAAGATCAAAGTCTCGTTCACCATAAAATTTGATGAATCCCATGATTCGATGGATTTCCGGTTCATTAGGGTCCAATTCTAGCGCACGATCTACAGATTCCATACACCGCTCTAACACTTCCGGTTTTTGTTCCCCATCCCAATCCATCAGATTGCCTAGGGAGCAGGCACGCCAAGCATGCGCCCGACCATAAGACGGATCGGCTTCTATTGCTTTTTCAAAAATTTCAACAGCCGTTGCAGTATGTTCCCTAAATAAATTCCCTTTTTTTGCATACTCCAATCCTTGCAACACTAAATCATATGCATTCATATTATCTGGGCGTTTTGTTTTGGTTGCCTTAAGTAAATCTTCTTCCACCCTACCTACTATTGTTGAAACAATTTCTTCTGCGATTTGATCTTGGACATCAAAAACTTCATCCACAGACAGGTCAAAATTATTGGACCAGATAGAATTCTCATTCTCTGTTGATACCAAGTTTGCATTAATGCGCATCTTCGGTCCCAGTTTTCTCACACTGCCATGAATGACATATCGAACGCCCAGTTCTTTCCCGATTTCTTTGAAACTTTTTGATTTTTCTTTATACGAAAAACTGGCATGGCTGGATATCACAACCAATTTGTTATAACGGGAGAGCATTGATAAAAGATCTTCGGAGAACCCTTCACAAAAATATTCCTGCTCTTCATCAGCGCTGAGGTTTTTAAAAAACATAACTGCAACTGAACCCGGTTCAGCTTTTTTTACTTCCGTATGAATTTTTTCAGAATCCTGAGTGAATCTTGCTATCCCTTTATTCTCAGTGACATGAAAAGCTTTAATTGGAATTTCGATATTCTTCAATTCCAATTCGCCTGCATCTTCAAAAGACACTAAGATTTTTCTATTAATCATATCAAAGACAGTTTTTGACACACAGATTCCGGCAGGGCGAGCCGCAGCTTCCAATCGAGCAGCAATATTTACTGCATCGCCAAATAGGTTGTCATCCGTTACCATCACATCACCAATGTTGATACCCACACGAAATGTCATTTGGTCTGATTCCGCCTGATCCACATTCATTGTTTTCATCTTCAGTTGGGTTGCAACCGCTGCTTCTGCAGCTTTGATGGGGCTGGAGAACTCAGCAATTACACTGTCGCCAGCGCTTCCAAAAATAATGCCGGCGTGCTCATCAATAATACCATCGATGACTTCTCGGCGCTCTTTTAAAATCTTTAATGTATTCACTTCATCCATACCCATCATTTTGCTGAAGCCTACCACATCAGAAGCAAATATCGTTGTTAGTTTTCGGTCCATAGTCTTTTTAAAAAATTAATCTAGGTTCAATAATCTAGATAGAGCAATTTTTTATATTTTCCATTATAATTGTATATAATTTATTTTAATCTACCAAAACATTACTAAACAAAAAACCTAGTACCCCAAGGGAGGCTGATTTATCAGAATTTTTAATACTCTGTTTTTTTTGATATTGGTTCATATAAATTTCAAAGATGAAAGATGCCCATTTAATCCTTGGTATCAAAAGGCTAGAAAATACGAGATTCTATTTAGTAAAAATTGCTACTTGCCAGAATAAAGTTGTGGCATAATAATCACGCTTTAACCCATTCCTAAAAATTATTTCTTCCACTTTTTTAGCAGGGTGAATGAAGACTCTAAAAGGGCTGCCCTTTATTATGGGATAAAAATTAATAAATGGAAGAGCCAGTTTTGTCCACCAAACGTCACGAGGATAAATAATGGCGTATATTTTTCGAGATAGCTTGGAAGACAGCCTTACTAATTCAGACATATCATCATAACAACAAATAACCTTGTCCAGGGTTACTATGTCAGCCGAGTTGACATCTGATGCGATTGCTGTAAAATCACCATGTTTAAAATCAATTAATTCAGCTAGGTTATTTTTGTGTATCTCTTCTTTAACTAAATCAATATATGCTGGTGATGCTTCAATGCTCGTTCCAGATGAAGCCCCTGCTTTGATTAAGTCATACTGGATTGCTCCAATTCCACCGCCAATATCCAAAAATTCAAGGCCCTTTACTTCTGTCTTATGTATAGCTTTTAGCAGCATGCCCGTTGTTTTGCTTGGACCTTTTTTAAGGTATCGCTTAAGCGCGCGCTTGGCAGCTTTTTTGTCAAACATATTTTCAATACCCTGACATTGACAACAACCCATAATTAAATACCCTTTATATAGATTACAATATTATTAATTATTATTGCTGACAAATCCATCCCATTTTCGCATATAATTTATAAAAACATCACTTAAATCTGCTTCTCTCAGGTGCTGCACCGTAAAAGGAGCTCGGGGTGGATTATAGTTTTCCTGAGAAAGTTTTTTAGCCCAACCAGGATAAGGAATGCCAACTCTCGCTACTCCAATGAGATCTGCACCCTGATTCATTAATTCCTGGGCATCTGATTTGGACCAAACGCTTCCAGTACTAATTATAGGGGGCAAATCATCAACACTCTGGGTAAACCACTCAGTCAATCTTCTGGAGTCATCTGGATACTCTTTTGATTTCGCGAATGCATCCCAGCATGAAATGTGTAAATAATCTATGCCTTCATCTCTGAGAAAACCTGCAAGGTTAATACTATCCTCCAGATTTATTCCCAGATCACTAATCTCGGGAGAGATTCGAACACCAACAATAAAGGAATCTGGCACATTTTCTTTTATAGAACGATATATCTCGATTAAAAATCTGGTCCTGTTTTTTAAATCACCGCCCCATTCATCTTTGCGCATATTCGTCTTTGTCCCCAAAAACTGTGATATCAGATACCCATGGGCTCCGTGTAGTTCAATTCCATCAAACCCTGCCTGCACACAGCGAACAGCCGCTGCAGTAAAATTGTTGATAAGTCTTTTTATATCCTTTCCAGATGCAGAGCGAGTAAATCCGCTCTTCGATTCATCGCAAGGGATCTTGCTTGCTGATATGGGTGTTTTTTCTGTCAAATATTGAGGGGCATGCATTCCGCCATGAAATAATTGTGCAAAACTCAGACTTCCATGAGTATGAATTGAATCTGTAAGTGTCGTTAATTTATCAATGTGCATATCATCAAAAAGGCCGAGCTCTCCGTCCCATCCTTGGCCATCTTTGGAAACATGTGCTGCTGCAGTTGTAATAATTCCAAAACCACCCTTGGCACGGCGAGTGAGCCACTTTATCTCTGCATCAGAAAGAGTACCATCAGAATGACTTTGTTTATTTGTCATTGCAGCAAGCACAGTTCGATTACGTAACCTGTGTCCCGTACGATTAAAAATAAATGAATCGGAAGGACCCAGTTGTTTATTCTGTACCATTGTCAAACCTACCCATTATCCCATAAATAAAAAACCCCGTGAGGGTGGGGATATTCATTTTACTTATAATTCTAAAGAAGACTGTATATGGTCATTACCAATAAAAAATTGAGGTGATTTTTCTACCAGGTGTTTCAGATTCAAAAACTTACTTCCCTTTCCAACTTGATTTTACAATATGATTCATAACGTTTTAAATTTTGATAAGTTTATATAAATAATTGTTACCAAAACAAAAAAAAATTATATTTGCTATGGATACTCATGTCATTAGAAAAGAATTTCATAACACTCGCAATTGCTGCAATACTATTTTTTGGAGTAAAAGAGATAAACGATGGTTATAAATGGTTTTTTGGTTCTTTATTAAAAAATAATATTAAAATGCTTCAAGATAAAAAAGTGAAGCGGATGAATCTTAATCAAAAGTATGAATCAAAATTAGGTTTTGATTATAGGTTTTTAAAACATATTGCAGATAATACACCTGAAAACGCTATTATTTTAATGCCACCAGACTCAATTATTTTTCCAAAAAAAGGCAGAATATTTTTTAATAAAAGCATGAAATCGGCATCTATTAGAAATAAAAGTTGGGCATCTTATTTTGTTTATCCAAGAAAGCTGGTTTACGAAAAAATTAATGAAAACAGTAAATATGTTGATAAAGCTACTCATGTTGCAATTGTAAATCATTGGGGATACCATAAACTGGAAAACCCACCAAGGCAACGTCAACAATTTGCAGTAATACCATTGAAATGAGTTTTTTAACCATCATATTGTTTTTTTTAGTTGGTTTGTCTTTTATCTACCTAATTGATAAAAGTTTAGATTTATTACTTTTAGTTGGTTTATCTTTTCCAGTAGGAGTGGCAGTAATGTCTGCTGTTTTATTTTTTAATGATACTGTACTTAATGTGTCGCTTCAACCATTGTCTTTTCTTATAACAACAATTGCTTTAACAATCCTTTTTTTTGGTATAGCTATTAAAAAACAAGGAATGCCACACATTTCAAAAGAAGGCCTTAATGTTCCATCATTAAATTTTGGAGCAATATTCTTTTTTACTGTAATGGCATATGTTTTTTATTGGTTGTTCCAAAAGGCAGTGTTTTGGCCAACAACATCATACGATTCAATTGCAGGGTACGATTTTTTAGCTAAGGTAATAGCATCAGAAGGGGTTTTTAATAATTCAATATTTGAAACAGAACATGATTTAGCAGGTAGAAGATTTTTATACCCACCTATGATGCCAATTACATTTTCTATAGCCTATATGTTTGAATACTCTCCTAAAGTAATTACCATGTTATTTTATGGATGCACTTTAATTTCATTTTTTGCTTTTACTAGAAAACATTCTGGAGCATTTGGAGCGGCATTATTTACATTTTTCTTGGCTATTGTTCCAGAATATGCAGCTATGGCAGCCTTAACTTTAACAAACGTACCACAGGTGCTATTTACAATGGCGGGTATCATATTGCTCTTTGAATGGCTGAATAACCAAGAAATTTCGAAATTCTATCTTGCCTCATTTCTGATATCAATGGGGATTTGGTTAAGAACAGAAGGAATTATTTTTGCTGCTGCAGGTTTTATTTTTATCCTCTTTGATTTTATTAAAAACAAAAATTTTAAGCCAGCAATAATCTATTCAATACTAATTATAATTCCATTTTTAAGTTGGGAGCTTTATGTTGAATATGCCTTATCTCTTTCAGATAAGAAACAGCCATTTCAGTACGCTTTGTTTTGGGACTATAACAAAATCTCAATGATTTTATCTAAAGTTTATAAAATTACACTAAGTACCCAATATTATGGATATACTGTAATTATTTTTTTTATCGGAGTTTTAATTAATGTTAAAACTAAAATATATAGTCAAAAAGAATTATTACTAACCATTATTGGTGCTTGGGTTTTATATTTAATTATCTTTTACCAAATAGATAATTTTAACGAGGGAAAATTAGTAGGGAATTATATTAGAGCAGGCTATAAAAGAGGTTTATTTAACTTTTTTCCTTTAATGCTTTATTATGTGGCTACAGTTGAACCTATTAACAGTTTTTTTAAAAAGTATTTATCATAGATAATTAATCAAATTGAATTTTTCAAAACTATCCATAATTGTACCTGTTTATAATGAAGAGAATACAATTCTTAATATTCTGAACGTATTAACTAATCTTGAGTTAATTAATAATATTTCGAAAGAAATTATTGTTGTAAATGATTTTTCAACAGATAAATCAGATAAGTTAATAACGGAGTTTATAAGTAAAAATCTAGATAAAGAGATTTCATATTATAAACACAATAAGAATAAAGGTAAAGGAGCTGCTTTACATATCGGTATTAAAGAAGCCACGGGTGATTACTTAATTGTACAAGATGCTGATTTAGAATATGACCCCAATGAATTTAATTTGCTTATTAAAGTTGCCTTTATGGCGGAAGCTGATGTTGTATATGGGTCAAGATTTATAGGAGGTAATCCTCATAGAGTTTTATTCTTTTGGCATTCAATTGGAAATCAATTTTTAACTTTCTTATCAAACATGTTTAATAATCTCAATTTAACAGATATGGAAACATGTTATAAAATGTTTAGAATAGATTTAATTCAAGGTATCAAATTAAAAGAGATGCGTTTCGGTTTTGAGCCCGAGGTTACAGCAAAAATAGCTAGAATAAATAAAATCAAAATATATGAAGTTGGTATTTCATATTATGGAAGAACTTATGCAGAAGGCAAAAAAATAAACTGGAAAGATGGTTTTAGGGCTTTATACTGTATTTTTAGATACGGTTTATTTAAATAAAGCTTGAATTCAACTCTTAAGTGCAACTTGATGACGAGTTTTGGAAGATGCGGAGCCGCTGTAGGCTTCGTACTTTTCCCACCGTCAAAAATGAGGAGCACAAATGAAACACTACAGCCAGCTCACGCTGGAACAAAGATACATAATATATTCCATGCTTAAAATAGGACTTACACAATTGAAAATTGCGGAAGTGATTGGCATTCACAAAT
>JABHKE010000053.1 GCA_018692355.1 Fidelibacterota bacterium | reverse complement strand
TTTGTTTACACCTACAATAATCTGTTTTTTTGTATCAATATTTTTCTGATATTCGTAAGCACTGCGTGAAATCTCATCCTGGATCCAACCACTCTCGATTCCAGAAACGGAGCCGCCTATTTGATCAATCGTTTCAATAATCTTCGTTGCTTCTATCACTAACTTATCTGTCATCTCTTCCACAACATAACTTCCACCAAAAGGGTCGGGGTAGTTTTTGATTCCACTTTCATAGGCAATAATTTGTTGCGTTCTTAATGCTAGTTTTACTGCATCATCTGTTGGTAATGCCAGTGCTTCGTCCTTACTGTTGGTATGGAGAGATTGTGTACCGCCAAGAATAGCAGACAGAGCCTGAATGGTGGTCCTGACAACATTATTATCAATTTGTTTAGCGGTGAGTGTGGAACCACCTGTCTGGACGTGAAACCTGCACATAAGTGCTTTTTCATTAGTGACACCAAAGCGATTTTTCATAATGGTCGCCCATAATTTTCTAGCTGCTCTGAATTTGGCAACTTCTTCCAAAAAACCATTATGAGAATTAAAGAAGAAGGAAATTCGAGGTCCAAACTGGTTAGGATCAAGATCTTTATCGATGGCCGCTTCAACATAGGCAATACCATTGGCAAAGGTGAATGCTAATTCCTGTTCAACCGTACTTCCAGCTTCTCGGATGTGATATCCCGAAATGGAAATGGTGTTCCAATTTGGTGTATGACTCGCGCAAAATTCAAAAATATCTGTGACCAAACGCATGGATTTTATTGGGGGATAAATATAAGTGCCTCGAGCCACGTATTCTTTCAAGATATCATTTTGGATTGTTCCTTGAAGTTTATCCGCAGGTACGCCTTGTTTTTCTGCCATTGCAATGTATAAAGCTAGAAGAATGGGTGCAGTAGCATTGATGGTCATGGATGTGGATACTTGGTCTAAAGGAATATCATGAAAAAGTGTTTCCATATTTTGTAGACTGGAGATGGGAACACCTACTTTTCCTACTTCTCCCAAAGACATGGGATGATCCGAATCATATCCTATCTGTGTGGGAAGATCAAAAGCGATAGACAATCCCATAACGCCATTTTTTAAAAGATACCTGTAACGTTTATTTGATTCTTCTGCTGTTGTAAATCCAGCATACTGACGCATTGTCCAGAGTCGGTGATTATACATTTCTTCATAAATTCCTCGAGTAAATGGAAATTCACCTGGTTTTTCATGATTCATGATATGCCTCTATCTTTTTTTATTTGATGATAGGCATCATTTACAGCTTTGAATTTTTCTTCGGCTAAATTCTGCATTTCTTCCCCGAGATGCATCACTTTATCGGGATGGTATTTGTTGGCCATTTTTCGATACGCTTTTTTCACATCTTTGTCAGAAGCAGTTTTTTCAATCTCAAGAATTTTATAATGTGCAGCCTCATCTTTAGCGAACATAGCTTTGATGGATTCATAATCCCGGGCATTGATATTTAAATAATTAGCAATGGTTTGAATTACACGAACTTCATCGGGATGAACATGCCCATCTGCAGCGGACAATCCAAAAAGAACGTGAATCAATTCTAATCGGCTGGGATGATCCATTGAACGTTGAATTTGGCGACATACATCTTTCAACGGGTATTCCTGTTCCAGGATATCTTTAAATAGGGTCATGAACTCTTTGGTTTGCTGAACACCAAATTGCTGCTTTAAAAATCTTTTTACATAATCCAGTTCAGATTTCAAGAGCTGTCCATCGGCCTTCATTATCTTAGCGAATAACACCAGGATGGCAACCACAAAATCAGCAGATTTAGTCTGGGAATAGGATGAGCCTCTTCGAGTGGACCCTGTCCATTGTGTAGATTGGTCACCGCTCATGGATGCAATTGCGTATCCAAGAATCGCACCAATGGGTCCGCCCATGACCCATCCCAGGCCGCCCCATAATAATTTTTTATTTAATGACATATAATTTTTAAATGGAAAATTGAAAAATTCAATTCATGTTATCCATGAATTTATCCGATAATTATAACCACATAACAGCAGTTTTAACGACCTATTACTCTCCTTATATTAGCCACATGAAAATCCCATGGCGAACTCAATTTCTTTTTTGGTGGTATACTTTATTGCGAAGAAAGTATAATCATGAACATGTAATAAAAATTGGGAAAAAGGGCCGAGGTGCATCCAAAATATTATTTTTACTTCCGGCCGAAAAGGAGCATGCTCAGATTGCGTCACATTTTGTAAAAAGAGATTTTGTAGATGAAGCGTTACAGGTACAATATGCGGTACATCAAGACGGGATTCAATATTATCCGGATCAATTAAAACCTTATATTATTTCATTTTCCAACGATGATATGAACTGGCTTGGTGCCATTGTATCAGAATCAGTTCTGGATCGTATAAAATCAATTCAGTATGATGCCATGGTAGATCTAAACCAATCTGATGAACAAACCTTATCGCTTTTGTCACTGGAATTGGATATACCTGTTAAAATTGGTTTTCAATCTTCTTTGTCAGACAAACTCTATACATTGGTCATCCAACGGTCAACCACGGGGTTTTTAGAAACGAATTATGAAACCATCGAACGAATATTAGGACTTTAATTGGGTATAATATCTCGGCTAACACTTTTTTTAAGCGGCTTATCCCTTACTTTGAATTTTTTAAAAGGAGAAAAATAATAATAATGGACTTCAGATATTTATCTTGGTAATAGTCTTGCCGATAGTGATGTACTCAATTACATTCCTCACCGATTTTAGAAGGGAAAACAAATGCTTGAAGGCTTAATATGTCCTGTTTGCGAAAATACAATTGATGAGATAGACCTTAAAGATTCTTTAAAATGTCCCAATTGCAGCGTTGATCTGAAAAATAGAAAATATCTTGATTTTCTTGAATTTCTGATGGCGAATGGTATTGTGGAAAATTTGGATTTCTTTGATTCTGCGGTGTATAGTGATGATATTGATGACTTGGATCAAACCAAGAAGGAGGAAGGTGACCCCAGTGAGTATGAAAAGAAAAAAGATGTTTATAATATTTATGAGAATGAACTTCATCCAAAAAATGTAGAGGAAAATGAAGGGATCAAAGATTATACGGAATTTGATGGGATTAACGATGACTGGGAAGAATTTAACGAACGAGATACTTCTTTAAAAAAGAAAGCATAGGTGTTACAATGGATAAAGAAAAAAAAAATATTCAGCAGATTAATATTGAATTGGATGAAAAAGTCAGCTCAGGTGAATATGCCAACTTTGTAGTGGTCACCCATTCTCCGGCAGAATTTGTTTTAGACTTTACTCGGATTCTTCCAGGTGTACCTAAAGCCAAAGTTCATTCCAGGATTATCATGGCACCCCAGCATGCAAAAGCATTTCTAGGTGCACTAAATGATAATATTAAAAAATTTGAAGTCAAGCATGGTGAAATCAAAATGCCAAGCCGTGATGAGGGTTTTTCATCTTTTGGCGTAAAGCCACCCAAAGATGCTTTGCCAAATTAATCTATTTATTTTGTAAATCTCCTTCATACCAAACCCAGGTTTGTCCCCGCTTTAATTCTCTCATTTTTAAAATCACCCACAGAGTGAGAGCCAGCCATGCCATTCCATAGCCAATAAGTCCGCCAAGCAATACATCTGCCGGATAATGTACACCCACATATACTCGGGAAAATGCAATGATGACAGCCAAAGAGAACAAGGGTATTTTCATCTTATCATAGAAATAGGATAAAACAACAGCAATTGCAGATATGTTGGCAGCATGATTTGAAGGCATGCTCCATTTTCCCCCTTTTGCGACAAGCAAATTAATGTATTCATAGATGTCATGAGATGGGCGAATTCTCCCAAAATAAGGTTTCAAAATAAAAGTTGAAAAAGAATCTGTGAGCCCAACCACCACAATTAAAATTACGAATGCGATTTGTCCACGTCTCCCGTTCATTATAGCCAAATAGAAAAACAAAATTATAATAATAAGGGTCCAATTATTCTTATTCGTTATCAGGGGCATAATAGAATCAAACACGGGATTTGATAAGGTTTGATTGAT
>JABHKE010000022.1 GCA_018692355.1 Fidelibacterota bacterium | reverse complement strand
TCTTGAATCCATTGGTAATATTTCAAGGCACTGTCAATTTCTGTAGACTGATCATAATGGTAACTGATTGTATACGCTGCCGATACTGCCAAGTCGCTTTTTTCGTCGAGGCTGATTGACTCTTTTAATAGTTGGATCGCATTATCAGGGTTACTAGTAACTTGGGACTCTGCCTTGGAATACAAGATCTCCTGCTTCTTTTTTTCCACTTTTACATCTTCTGATATATAAGCAGCATATTCCGAATTTGGAAAGGATTCCAATAGATGATTTCGTGTTGATTGGGCATTGACAGAATCTGCCATATTTTCGAACATGAAGGCCATTGTGAAAATGGATTTGGCATGAAAGGAAGACTCGGGATATTCAGAATTAATTTGATTTAAATATTGAATCCCTTGGGCATAGCGTTTAAAACTAAACGCTTCAAGATCAGCCAATTGATAATAAAGTTCAGGAATCGTTCGATCCGGAGTTACAGCAGAGATTAAAGGATTTAGCGTTTCAATAATAGCTTCACCCGATTCCGGATCAAAGACGGACGTATCTGATTCAGTTGATATCTGAGTGGTATCCTGTGTTAAAATTGTCAAATGAGTTTCGAGGTCTTTCTGTGCTTCCTGATAGGTTCCGATGGCTTTGCTTAGACTTTTACCCATGGGAGAGAAAAGCGATTTACTAGATTCTTTACTAACCTGATCAAAATATTCTTTAGCTTTTTTCAAATCCCATTTTTGGGATGTGTATATTTTTCCCAAAAAATAATAAGCTTCCGCAGAAACGGGCGTCCTCGGGTAATCATTTACAATAGATTCCAGCCGGGTTTCAATCTCGGATATTTCACCTTGTGCACGATAAAGCTGAACCAATTCCAATTCTAAATTTCCTGCAATTCGTTTAAATTTATCATCGGTGAGCATGCCTTTGATCTTCCGAGAAGCTGCCTTATAGTTTTTCTGGATTCTTAGTATTTTTAATAATTGTAGATGGGCATTTTCAATTTTTTCTTTGGATAATGAATTGGTGATCACATTTGCATAGCTATCTTTGGCTATATCATAATCTTCCTTATTAAAAGCCATTTCTGCCAAGCGTCCATAAATCACACCTTTTTGATCACGGCTTTTTGTGAGTTTTGCCCCATCCAGTAAATGGGACATAGCCAAATCAGAATCTTTTAATTCCTGTGCAATCTCCGCAAGAGATAAATGACATTTTGATTGAATTTCTTTTGACGGGGAAATATTTAACAATATTGTTAATTCATTAATCCCTGTTTGTGCATTTCCCTTTTTCCATTTGCATAGGGCACGCAAATATTGGGCTTCTTCAATTTGGTTCTCGTTCCCTTCTTGAGTTACAATTCTTATATCATCTATTGCAAGATCATAATCTTTTCTGTAATACTTTGACTTTGCCATGAGAAGAAACGCATCGGTTCTAAACTTTGATTCAGGATAATCGCTTAGAACTTTTTGACATTTCTGGATAGTTTTACCATATTTATCCAATGCAGTAATTGGAATGGTTTTACCTTCTTTTTGCAACCGGATCTTTTCAGCTTCTTTATAATATTGTTGGGCATTATAAAATGTATTATAATAAGCACACCCCCCAGAGCAAAGAATAATGACAACAAAAAAGAGCGTTTTTGGAAGAAATATTGAATTCATGAACACGAAATTTACTTATTTGATTTCATGGGTAGACAAAAATAATTTGACAGCTATGCAAAAGGTGTTTTTCGTACTATTTGGTCTTCTTTTTTCAATTTCGCTACTCCAGGCTCAGCCCGTGGACGATTTAGAATCATTTGGCTTTATTGAAATTAAAACAGACAGTATGAATGTCTCCTTTTTTATTGATGGATATTATGTTGGCAATCATCCTTTGGGTGGACCTGTACCCGTATTGCCGGGGTTCCACGAAGTAAGTTATATCCCGCCTAATATACAAAACGAAAAGATTCGAAATAATTTAAGTGATGGTATAAAACGAGTATATGTGGCTGAAAATGACACTTTGGAAGTGTTTCTTTTTTATGATCACTATCTGGCTCAGATAGAAATCATGGAAAACGAATTAAAAATCCAAAACTATGTTGGTTTTTCGCTGATAGGTGTATTGATATTTGTAATTCTGTCAATATTTTAAATCTCATATTTAATCAGCCCATATAACTCTGTAATTTCAAGACATGTTAAAACATCATACTTTTGAAGATGGGCTAAAATATAGGCCCGATTACAAATGGCCTAAAGAAGGCACCGAACGAGATTGCCCCAAGTGTTCTCAACCATTAGAATTAGTTGAGAATTTAGAAACGTATTATGGAAAACCCTGGTGGTGTCCACCCTGTCAATGGCAATTTTCTGAAGAAGATATCGACAGCAGTAGCAAAACAATTAGCAAACAAAAATAAGCTACGACTTGGTCATAGGTGGGATTTGGCTCTGAATATCATCTATTACCCATTCCACAACTTTTATATCATCCAAATAACCATAATCCGGAATCACATCAGGAATTTCATCATTGTCATCCACAAAATACGTCATGGCAAACAAAATCTTTTTTACAACAGAATTGGGAAGTTCGGGATGAAGTTCTAAGATTCCCATAAGCATTGCAATATCATCAATAAGTGCGATCTCTACAGAATTGAGCTTCCCATCATCTAACATACCTGATATTTTTCTGCCTATTACTTTTGTAATGGCCCTGGAATGAACAGTATCTATATCATCAATCAGTTTCAAATATTTGGCTTTATCTTTTTCCGTTAATTGAAATAACTTTGGATCAGTCATGCATGAAAATTCTAACCCTTTAAGCAAAAAAACAATGGCAATTGAAAGTGTAATGAAAACGAGACTCGAATCTGCAATGGAATTATACCATTTCGAAGTCAAAGATTTCACTGGACGTCATTTAAATCATAAACTTCATGATGGTGGTTTTCATTTAGAAGCAATTATAGTCTCAAATGATTTTGAAGGGGACAATTTGATACAAAGACATCGAAAAGTGTATGATGCCATGGGTGAATTGATGAAGCATGAGATCCATGCTTTAAGTATGAAAACATTTACATCGACAGAATGGGAAGCAAAATAATGGGTTGGTTTAGCAAAAAGGGAAAAGAGCCAGAATTCAACATTCCATCTAATATGTCTCCGATTGAAGCAGTGACTCATTTATGTGCTTCCATCCATCTAGCAGATGGTCAGGCAGATTATGAAGAGCGGGAATCTTGGGTTAATGCCATTTCTGAACTATTCCCAGAATTTTCTGAAGAGCGAGCTGATCGGTTTTTAAATGAAGCTTACCAGGTTTTAGGACAAACAGCAGATAATGAAAAAATGAATTATATTAGTAGTGTCCTAAATCGGATCAAAATATTGCTGAGTGCAGAGCAAATCCAAGTCCTGGGACCAAAGATCACTGATTTGATAGAGACAGATGGTATCGTTATGACAGCAGAAATGGAGATTGCTAAACTTGTTGAGACCCAGTTAGGTATATCAATTTCTGTCAATGAAGATCTATAATTGAAATAGCCTTTTTATTTTACTTCTTTTGGTAAACTCTATAATAATTGGTTATATCCAAATAGTTATTTCAAAAGAATCATTTTTCGGGATTGAGTGAATTCTCCAGTCTTAATTTTTATAAAATAACTACCCGAAGGCATTTTTTTATCCAATTCATTCGTCCCGTGCCATTGTAAAGAATGAATACCAGTTGGTTTATGGGAATTCACAAGTGTTTTTACAAAATCCCCAGATACATCAAATACAGTCAAATTAACAAAAGATTCCAAACCAATTGTATAATTGATCCTTGTGGTTGGGTTAAATGGATTGGGATAATTCTGTTTTAGATTAAATCCAGCCGGAGCATTTGGTTTCTCAATATTTACAAATTGTTGGTGTTCCAAAACAAATAGACCGGATTGCAGATCCGAGGCTATGATTTTCCCAGATTCAAAATACGGAAAAACAGACCAACATCCCTCGTACCCATATTCATTCGGTAGATAGGTGTCATAATAAGCAATCTCTACCGGACTCTCAGGATCCGACAGGTCAACGATCCGAACACCTTCTGTATAATGCGCAACATACAGCAAATTCCCATCTACATAGGCATTATGTACAACCGATTCAGGATCAACAATGTATTCAGCCACCATAGAGATATTGTCCAGGTCCTGTATATCAAATATTCTAATCCAGTTACCTTCTCCAATTTCATCACCTACAATTACATAATTTCCATCTTCCGTTGTCCAGCAATTATGAGCACCAGATCCTTCATAATTAAAATTTGCTAATAATTGAACATTCGAAGGGTTAGATACATCCAAAATATCTACGCCATCACCATGAATGGCTGCTGCATAAGCAATTCCATCTTTTACGTATATATCATGATAATAATATGTGATATAGTCACCAACCCATTGTGGTGATTCTGGATTGGTAAGATCATAGATCTCCAACCCACCGGCATCAAGTCCAATTACGTATAAATACTGGCCATTGATATAGCAATTATGTGCTCCTCCATCTTCAATAGATAAACCAAAATGAATCGTACTGACTACGTTGGGGTCTTCTGGGTCTGATAAATCAATGATTTGAGCAGGCTCATTTTCTTTAATTAAAACTGCATAATGGTCAAACACTTTTACATCCTTAGCATCTGAACCAAATTGCATAGAAGGAACAAACCCAACTTCAATTGGTTGGTCTGAAATATCTATAATACTCAAGCCTTCGTCACGAACACAAAGCAAGGCATATTCTTTTCCCGTTATCTGGTCAGTATACCCCCAAATATCCCCATAATTTTCTCTCTCATTCCATGTCCCTAATAAGTCCATATTCATAGAAACAGGACCTGGTTTCCCCCATATTTGTATGCTGGAATACAATATATCACCCTGAGAGGATACACCTTTCATTTGATAATAGACTTTTTCATCATTTGTTAATCCAGTATGTAAGTAAGACCTATCATCAGCATCTAACTGAACTAGCAAATTATTTGGTGGAATTGTTGTAGAATAAAATAGATCAAAGTGATCTACTCCTTCCTCTTCAAATTCCCAAGAAAGGGTCAATTGTCCATCATCCGGCAAAGATGAGAAATTCGTTATAAAAGCGGTCCTGATTGTCAATGAAGCAGGATCAGTCTGAAAAAAAGTATAACCTGATCTCAGTTTTGGCCACCAACTATAAATAACATCTGAATCAAATCCTGTGTTACTATTGTCATACGTTTCCCCAGTGCCGTCATAATCACTGAGCATAATAAATAAATATTCTCGTCGTCCATAATTAGAATCATCTGGATCCCATATTAGGTTGGGTGCATGTTCGCCGGTCCCATCATCCCATTCTACAAAGCAAATATTCAATCGCCGATGGTTATTCGGATCGGAGATGTCCCAAGCTGAACCCCTAAAAACACCAACGCCTGCAGCGGAATAGTCCAGGTCGCGCCGATATGTTTGGCAAAAGGTAGTTTCATTACTGTCAAACCGAATTTCTACATCAATAGCATCATCAGCTGAAAGGGATGATCCCAAAAAAATTTCACTGAGTCCAATATATCCATAAAAGGTTTGCCCACCCCAATCAACACCACTAAGCCATCGCGAGTCCGGTTCCCAAGCCCAATATAGGTCCGGTTCAACTTCCCTGGTTTCAGAAATATTAAACTCATTTACAACTAAAATATCTAATTCTGAAAAAACAACAGAAACACTGCTTAGCCCTAGTAGGACTTTTAATATTTGAATTGTTTTCATCTTTTAATCATTATCACAACTTGCGTGCAACCCTCCTGGAAAGACCTTTTACAACTTGGATCTGTAAATTGTTGAGCCCAACTTTATTTTCAAAGTAGGTTTGGAAACGGGGACTAAAATCAATCTCTTTCCCTTGGTTTTTTGCAACATGTATCATCCTTATCATCGCGGCCAGAACAAGGTCAAGCTGATCATCAGTAATACCACTATCCTTCAATTTGGTTTGTATTCGATTCAACTCTTCCGTCTCAACGCCTAGTCTTATATATCGTGTTTCAATATCAGGTTTATCATCTGTATTTGACTCATTTTGCATAAAGGCTTCGTACCTCTTATCCGCCTGTTCCTGCGTTATTCTACCCTTTTCAACACCGATAATTAGCCTTTCACGTAGTTGATCTGCCGTGGGACGCTTCTGAACCTTATCGTCCTTATTGATTGAATTCTGGGCTAAAGATATCATTGGTAAAATCAACATAATGGATAATATTGTTTTATTCATTTTAATCTCCCTTTCATATTCAAATCTAACAAGAATTCTATTTAGTTTAAAACAGCACTCATATAAGACGTCCAAACGGTTAATAAAATAAGGTGCTTGGAATTTGAAAATAAGTTTTATTCATACAACCATTCAAATATTCCCTGGATGAGCATAGAGCCAATCAGAACAGATATGGAAAGTTCGATTGATTTAATTGGGTCACCTATCCAGAGCCAAGAGCAGAATACGACCCAGATAAAAGTAAATAGTCGAATAAGTAACGATTTTTTAGAGAAAATGTGTCCTATTATTATTCTTAAATTTGACATATTTGTTTCGTAATTCTTTATTAAAATAACCAGCTATTAGTAAACCAAAAAGAATCTTCTTTTATGATACAAGAAAGTGAACAGTTAGTTAAAGTCCTGCAAAAATTCCCTGATCAAAATCCCAACCCGGTACTTCGTTTTTCTGATAAAGGGATTTTGCAATACTACAATAGTCCATCAGAACCAATTATTGATGCATGGAAAATAAATATTAATGATAAACCAAATAAGAAATTTTTAGATAAGCTTAAAATAACTTTAGCAGAAAATGAGCATTCATTTGAGATAAATGTAGATTCAAAATCATTCTTACTTAAAGCAGTTTATATTAGGGAATTAGGTTCCATCAATGTTTATGGCACTGATATTACCGCCAAGAAGGCGATCGATAAGTTTCCTGACCAGAATCCAAACCCGGTGATGAGAATTAGTAAAGAAGGAATACTTAACTATAATAATAAGGCTTCGTTTGATATTGTGAACTCTCATAATCTAAAGATTGGGGAAATGATATCAGATTATCTCATTGAACTGGTTAGCAAGACTATCCTGACCAACAGCATCACTCAGAATGAATTAACTGCCGGCAATAAAACATATTTAGCAAATTTTGTTCCTGTTCCGGAGTTTGGTTTTATCATTATTTATGCAACAGACATTACTGCAAAAAAAGTAATAAATAAATTTCCCGATAAAAATCCAAATCCTGTTATGAGGTTAGGCAAAAATGGTGAATTAAAATACTTTAACGATGCTTCTAAATACATTATCAAAAACTGGGATATAGCACTTAATGATACCATACCCAAAGAAATAATTAAAAATTTAACAAAACCAAATGCTAATGACATCCATAATATGGAATTTGAGATAGGTAATAAAACCTACTATTTAAATTTAGTAAAGATAAACGAATTTGATTTTTTTCTTCTCTATGGTACTGATATCACAGACACAAAGGACAAAGAAATGATCCTTGCAAAACTATCAAAGTACTTTTCCCCTCAAGTATACAATTCAATCTTTACTGGAGAGCTTGATGTTAAGATTGATACCAATAGAAAAAACTTAACCGTATTTTTTTCAGACATTAAAGGTTTTACAACTATTACAGAAAAACTAGAACCTGAAATATTAACTGAATTAATTACATATTATCTCACCGAAATGACAAATATTGCAATTGAATATGGCGGCACTGTTGATAAATATATTGGCGATGCAATTATGATATTTTTTGGAGATCCCAAAACAGATGGAATTACAAAAGATGCTGTTTCCTGCGTAGCAATGGCATTAAAAATGAGAAGAAAACTAAAAACTATAAGAAAGAGATGGGCATCTTTTGGTCTTACGGAATCATTAGATGTGAGAATGGGAATCCATACTGATGTATGTACGGTTGGAAATTTTGGCTCACAAGACAGGCTTGACTACACAGTATTAGGCAATGGTGTAAACCTGGCTTCTCGCTTAGAATCTTTAGCGAACCCTAACGAAATATTAATTTCAGAAAATACATTTAATATTATCAAAAAAGATATAGACTGCACCTACGTTGATGAAATTATTGTAAAGGGTAAATCCCATCCAATTAAGACTTTTCAAGTCCAGAATTTAATTTCTAAAAATGATCGTAGAGAAACTATAGACTATGAAACGGATGGATTTTTACTAATGCTGGATAAAGAACAAATAAAAAATACAGAAAAAATAATCAGCTACTTAAAAAAGAGCCTAGATCATCTCAAAGATTGAGTTTATAAATAATAT
>JABHKE010000206.1 GCA_018692355.1 Fidelibacterota bacterium | reverse complement strand
TCAAATTAGACAAATATTTAGGTAATTTTATTGAATTTATAGATAATTCTGTTGGATTAAACAATGTTCAATTTGTGCTCACAAGTGACCATGGTGGTTTACCACTTCCTGAATATGTTATTGAGCAGGGAGGAATTGCTGGACGAATCAATAGAGAGCATTTAAAAGAAGCATTTGAATGGATCGATGAAGAAGTTGAAGAAAAATTTGGTAAAAATTTCTATGATCGTTCTGGTGGAAATTTCTTTTTAGACTTGGATCGATTGAAAAAAGCAGATATTGATCCACGGGTAATTTATGATATTGTACAAAATTATCTTCCAAAAGTGGAAGGAATAGAACGTATGATTTATAAGGAAGATATTATCAACAGCGCTGCAATAGACAAGATTACACATCGTTTACAGAATATGATACACCCGCATAAAACACCAGAGATATTTCCCATTGTGACCAAGGGGTATTTATACAAAAGCCCTTATGGAACTGGGCATGGTTCACCTTACGATTATGATACACATGTCCCGCTCATATTTTCCCATATCCATTCTCAACGGTTTTTAAATGCAACTCCACAGGCCACGGTAGATATTGCTCCAACAATCGCTCAAATACTAGGCGTTCAAATTCCTGAGCATTGTGATGGTATAGCGATCCAATTCTAAAATGTTAAATCTTTCAAATCTCATAAAGCAATACGATGGCGTTCGCGCAGTAGATGATGTTTCATTCACGGTTGAAAAAGGAGATATTTTTGGATTTCTCGGTCCAAATGGCGCTGGAAAAACCACTACAATTCGTATGATTATGGGTATCATTCACCAGGATTCCGGTTTCATCGAATTGAATGGGAAAGATGTTAACACACTGGAACGTGACAACTTCGGTTACCTTCCCGAAGACCGAGGTTTATATCAAAAGCAAAAACTAGAAGAAACTATTATTTATTTTGGAATTCTTCGTGGATTAGAAAAATCTATCGCTAAAACAAAAGCGAATGAATGGCTTGAACGATTCGGTTTGGGAGATCAAGGTAATCGAAAAATAGAAGAGCTTTCCAAAGGGAATCAGCAAAAAATTCAATTTATTTTATCCTTAATTCACGATCCAGATTTATTAATTCTAGATGAGCCTTTTACAGGATTAGATCCACTCAACCAGCTATTATTAAAAGAGATTATTCAAGAAAAAAGAAGTGATGGCAAAACGATTCTTTTCTCTACTCATCAGATGGAACAAGTGGAACGACTTTGCACAAACATTTGTCTTATTAATAAAGGGAAAATAATTATTGAAGGATCTTTGGCAAGTGTAAAACACTCCCACCGCAGTAATGCAGTGGATGTTCGTTTTTCGGGTGAATTAAATTCGGAAAAAGCGAAAACTTATTTTTCAGATATAAAGATTGAAGGAGCGTCCCTATCTGGTGTTTTATCCTGTGCCCCTCGAGATTTTTTATCTTGGATTAATACATGCGTTACTGTTGAATCATTTCAGATTCAAGTACCGAGTTTAGAACAAATCTTTATAGAAGAAGTGAAAAAAGCATCATGACCCAAATCTGGAAAATCTTTCAATGGGAATACATGAATCGCGTAAAGTCTAAACTCTTTTTGATTACGACATTTTTACTTCCATTCTTTATGGGTGGAATGATGTATCTGCCATCTATGCTCATGGATCTTGAACCTGAAGAAACTTCTGAAATTGGCTTAGTTTATCAAGACGATATTCTTGATCTGGTACATCGATTTGAAGCTCAAATTAGTGTAACGCATCAACTTAAGAATGGAAAACCACAATTTATTTTTAGCCGGTTTGATTCAGATCAATTTGCGCTAGATAGTGTAGTTTCAAAGTCAATTGATGGATTTATGATCATTCCACCATCTGTAACGGATACGGGGGAAGTGGAGTATTATAGTCTATCCCTGAGTAATATTAAGATTTATACCCAATTGAGACGAGTCTTAAATCAAGTTGTAATTGAACAAAGAATGATTGATCAAAATATCGATATGTCGTTGGTTGGACAATTAAGCAGAAGAATTTCATTTGAAACTTTTAAAATAGATGAAGATGGTAAAACTTCTGAAGGAGATGGGTTTATAAGTTTTATAATTCCATTCT
>JABHKE010000024.1 GCA_018692355.1 Fidelibacterota bacterium | reverse complement strand
CTGCAAATACTGGCACTGCATTTGCCATGAGAACAGCAGTGGCTGTAGCAATAAATGTGTAAGCAGGAATGATAACTTCGTCACCTGCTTTGACCCCTGCAGCTTTCAACGCAACCCAGAGAGCAGAAGTACCACTATGTAGAGAAATGCAATATTTGGCATCGTGATAGTTAGCGAAATTTTCGTTGAATTCAGCAATAGTTTTACTGCCAACACCCCATTTCTCATTATTCAAGGTATCTAGAACATGCTCTCGAATCTCATCCGAAGTTCGTGGCCAGGATGGAAATGATTTTGTTCTAACGGGGCTTCCACCAAAAAGAGCTAATTCAGACATTTATAATAGATTACTCAAAATCATAGGCAGGGAAATTACTCTCGATTATGGACTTTTATCAACGACACTGATATTTATTTTTTATGGACAACTTATGAATTATGTGGTACCATCAGTCATACTTCTTTGTCATATCGTCACGTCACTTTACGATTTTTCTGCTCATTTACGCCATATTTACATTCAATCTGCTATTATGTACATCATAATACGTTTGGCATTTAATTTGCCGTAATAGTTTGATTATTTAACAAACAAAAAAGGAGTCAAAAATGACTTTAGTAAAATGGACACCCAGACCCACGTCAATCTTAAATGATATGGATAAAATGATCAGTAATGTATTTGAAAATGACTGGAACTTTCCGGTTCGTTCTAAAACAAATTGGTCACCCCCAGTTGATGTAAAAGAAACAGATGATTCATTCACTTTAACCGCAGATATACCCGGACTTACAAAAAAGGGAGTGAATGTCAATGTTTCCGATGGCATTGTTTCTATTTCTGGTGAACGGAAATTTGAGAATGAAAAAGAAAGCGATAATTATCACTATCGTGAACGCCAATATGGTTCTTTTTTACGCACTTTCAATCTTCCTGAAACTGTAAATGAAGAAGAGATTACTGCCAACTTTAAAAATGGGATTTTATCTATTGAACTTCCAAAACAAGAAGTAGTCCTTCCAAAAGAAAGACAGATTAAGATTAGTTAATCCTTCTCATTTTGAGTGAATAAAAAGGTCAGCCTTTTGGCTGACCTTTTTTTATAACCCAAATAGCGAATTATTTAAAAAAGGTTATAAAATTGGACAAATCGTGTTTATTCAAACCACAACCCCACCGTCTACATTTAAAACTGCTCCAGTGATATAACTAGCTTCATCACTGGCTAGAAAAGTATAAGCATTAGCAACATCTTCCGGCTGCCCCCATCTTTTCAAGGGCACCTTATCTCCCATCATATTAACTACCTTTTCAGGCATTCCTGCTGTCATATTTGTTTGTATAAACCCTGGTGCAACCGCATTGACTCGGATACCATCTTTCCCTAATTCACGGGCCCAAACTTTTGTTATCCCAATAACACCTGCTTTGCTAGCAACATAATTAGTTTGACCAAAATTACCATGATGCGCAACAACGGAGGATGCATTTAAGATTACGCCACTGCCCTGTTCAATCATTATGTTTGCTGCAGCTCTTCCGCATAAATATACACCGCGTAGGTTCACATTGATTACTGCGTCAAAACTGTCAGAATCAAGTTTTTTTAGGGTACTGTCAGCAAGGATTCCTGCATTGTTTACTAATATATCTAACTGCCCAAATTTTGATGATACAAAGTTAAATAACGCATTCACACTTTCTTCATTACTAATATCAGTTTTAATAAAGTGCGCACCCAATTCATTGGCAGTTGATTGACCAGAAACTTCATCAAATTCAGCAATAACAACCGTAGCTCCTTCATTAGTAAATAGCTGCGCTGTTGCTTTACCAATGCCACGTCCACCTCCAGTTATGACAGCAATTTTACTTTCTAATAGACCCATAAAGATTAAAATTCGCCTTCGTGATAGCTAATATTTAGTTTTGTACATTCTGATTGAATATTCCCTTTCATATTTCGCGGACCACTGAAAAACAATCTAGACTTTCTCGATTCATTTTGAGACAGCAACTCCTTCAGTTCAGTAGACCAATCAGGATTTCCAAAACTTGATTTCCCCCACAAATTATCAATCAGGATTACGTCTGTTTCTTTATCTAAAATATTTGTGGAGATGTACATCATTTTTTCTTTCATATTTTCAGGCTGCTTATCTACAAAATAGATGTGATAATGGAAAAAAGTGTCCGCATCAGCGAAATTTATTTCATGTAACAATTTAGTGAACCATTCAAAATAATGGTCATCACTGCTCAGCCAAAATAAATCAATCCGTTTCAGTTTTATATTGTCTGGATCTTTTTTTGATCTCATTGCAATATCCTGTAAAATGGGCGCTATTCGTGATATTCCATGGCCAGCACCAACTAAAATAGCATGTTCCGATTGAAGAATCTTATTGCTTGATGACCCATATGGGCCATCGATTCTTAAATCCCAATTCAGCTCTTCATTCTGGATGAGCCCTTCCACCGTTTCATGGTGAAGTTTTTTTGTCCACCGGTTATTTGACTTTACATGCAGAATAAGATTACCTTCATTGGTATGACCAATAATATTAAATGGATACCATTCCATTTTTGATATATGTGAACAATTGACGTAAACATAATCTCCGGGAGTGAAAGCAAAGCCATCCGGCGCAGAAATAGTAATTTCAATAATTTTTGACGGTAAAAGATGAATCGCTTTCAAATTGACAAAGGTACGGTTCTTTTTCCGATTGAGGAGAATGTTATATAGGAAAATGAGCCGTGGGATAAGTAGCCATTGAAGAATACCAATGTCTTGAACCTGGATACTGCTCTTAAACATCTTTTTTCCTTTAACCTGCTTATCCGTGTCCAAATTCTCATATCGATCCGGGATAAGCCAATTAACAGGATTCACTGCAAATCCGGATATGAAGTCAGGGTAGGCATGAGCTACCTCTAAAAATTCGCCAAAATCGATCGACCCGTTATGATCTGTATCAGAACGTTTGAAAAATTCATCAACAAGCAAGTCCATTTGAAATTCATCATAGTCCAGGTTATTTTCCAAAAAACTTTGTTCAATCAGGATCTTTAGTTCT
>JABHKE010000026.1 GCA_018692355.1 Fidelibacterota bacterium | reverse complement strand
TGGATACTAATATGAAAAGACTCTACCCATTATTATCTGTATTATTTTTGATTTATTGGGGTTGTGAAGGCCAAGGTCAAGGCTCAAAGGAAGAAGAGATAACTCAAACTGAAGTAACTTTGTGGGGGAATGTTTATATTGTAGAGAATACCACTAAACTAAATTACTCTGGTGAATGGGATAATCTTGGTCAACTCACAGGTTCCATTCCACCAGAAATAGGTAATCTGACGAATTTACAAATATTGGATTTATCCTATAATCAACTCACAGGAGTGATTCCACCAGAGATAGGTAATCTGACCAATCTGATTACTTTGAATTTAGGAGATAATCAACTCACAGGTCCCATCCCATCAGAGATTGGAAACCTGACTAATCTGACTAATTTGAATTTAAGAAGTAATCAACTCACAGGTTCCATCCCTCCAGAGATAGGTAGTCTGACCAATCTGGAATGGTTGTGGTTATACAATAATCAACTTTCAGGTTCCATCCCACCAGAGATAGGGAATATGACCAATCTGCAACATGCGGTTTTATCCTATAATCAACTCTCAGGTTCCATTCCACCAGAGATAGGGAATATGACTAATCTTGATTTTTTGTGGTTAGACGTTAATCAATTCACAGGTTCCATCCCACCAGAGATGTTCACTCATAGTATGACTCATATTGGACTAAACAATAATCAACTTACAGGTATTATTCCTAATGAAGTTTGTGATTTTAGCTTTGTAGGTCTAGAATTTCGAGACAACCAACTCTGTCCTCCATATCCATCTTGTGTTGGAGATTATGAGCTTGAAGGACAAGACATTAGTAATTGTGATGGTGTTGTTGAATTATGGGAGAAGTATTATGTAATAGAAGATACTGATACTTTGGATTTATCTGACAATCAACTCACAGGAGAGATACCATCCGAAATAGGTGACCTAATAAACCTAACTATTTTGAATTTATCTGGCAATCAACTCACAGGAGAGATACCATCCGAAATAGGTGACCTAATAAACCTAACTATTTTGAATTTATCTGGCAATCAACTCACAGGAGGAATCCCAAAAGAGATAGGTGACTTGACCAATCTGAATGAATTGGATTTATCTAATAATCAACTCACAGGATATATCCCGTCACAGTTAGGTAATCTGACCAATTTAACCAATTTCTATTTAAATGATAACCAACTCACAGGTCAGATACCAGAAAGTATATGTGATTTGAATATTGACTGGAGTAATAATAATCTTTTCAACATTACCATCAACCAACTCTGTCCACCATATCCATCTTGTATTGAAGATTATGTGGGAACACAGGGTACGAGTGATTGTGATTAAATAGATTTACCATTTCTACAACATCAAGCCCCACATTCGTGGGGTTTTTTGTTTTATGGTTATTGAGTATATTTTGGTCACTGGATACTTATGAATTTTCAATCCTATCATATTACTTGAGCTCCGGCAATTGGTTCGAAAACTCATATACTCAATTATATTTTTTCAATTTACTATGGCAGCGCCTATGATAAAATTTTTTCACTCAATCCAAACGCAAGCAGGTATGACTCTGAAGTATATTGTTTATATGCCAGAGGGACTTTCAGGTGAGTTGCCTTTGGTCTTATTTCTCCATGGCGCAGGAGAACGCGGAAAAAATATTGATTTGGTGGGCATGCATGGTTTTCCAAAACAGGCAAAAGCAGGGATAAATTTGCCCTTTATTTTGGTTACTCCACAATGTCCTCTTGATCGCTACTGGAGTGAGCCGGAATTGGTGGATGGGCTCATTGATATCCAAAAATCCTGTTTTCAAAAATTTGATGTGAATACAAATCGTTTTTATGTGACAGGCTTGAGTATGGGTGGTTACGGCACCTACGCTTTGGCATCAAAAATACCACATAAAATAGCTGCGGCTCTCCCAATCTGTGGTGCAGCAGATTTAAAAACTATTCACCAAATGAAAAATATACCCACGTGGATTTTTCATGGTGATCAAGACCAAGTTGTTCCAGTAAAAAACTCGTTGGATGCGTTTGAAATTCTTGACCAACTCAATCCAAATGTTCATTTGACTATTTATGAAGGTATTGGACATGATTCATGGACTGAAACATATCAAAATCCTGATGTACTGGATTGGATGTTATCCCAACGAAACCAAAGATAAAATGTTGCATGGTGGTATAATCTTACTTTACACTCCCATAATTAAAACATATGAAAAAGACATCTAATGGCAAAAAATAGAATCATCGGTACTCCAACAGATATATCCATGTACGCAAATCAATTCAGTTATTTGGCGCGTCCATTAACCCGAGATTTGTCCGGCAGTGTTGATGCAGTGATAATGGGAATTCCATTTGATTTGGCTACAACAGGACGTTCCGGCACACGGTTTGGCCCATCCGGTGTACGAAATGCCAGCAGTAATCTGGGATGGGAAGATAAACGCTGGCCCTGGGATTTTAATGTATTCGATCGCTTAAATGTTGTGGATTATGGCGATGTGGATTATACGCCAGGAAAACCAGATGATGGGTTATCAGAAATTGTAAAACATGCTGGTATCATTATTGCAGCAGGGAAAACGCTTATATCGGTAGGCGGTGACCATTTTGTGACCTTACCCTTGCTTAGAGCTCATCATAAGCACTACGGCAAAATGGCTCTTGTTCATTTTGATGCTCATACAGATACCTATCCCAGTGACCATGAAATTGACCACGGTTGTATGTTTTATCATGCTCCTAAGGAAGGATTGATCGATCCTGCACATTCAATTCAAATTGGAATTCGGACAGAATATGAAAAGGAGTCCCATGAATTTCAAGTAATTGATGCAGCTAAGGCAAATGACATTCCTGCAGGGGAGATTATTGAATCGATTCATTCACGTGTAGGGGAAATGCCTGTTTATTTGACATTTGATATTGATTGTCTGGATCCGGCATATGCGCCGGGAACAGGGACTCCAGTTGTTGGCGGAATGTCCACAGATAAGGTTTTGAAAATTTTAAGAGGGGTGAAAGATCTAAATATTGTTGGATTTGATTTGGTTGAAGTAGCCCCAGCCTACGATCATGCAGATATTACATCTTTAGCAGGTGCCAGTATTGTTTTGGAATTTCTCTATATCTTAGGGCATCAAAATCGGAATTAATCCATTCCATGGATCACTGGATTTTCTAAAGATCCTTCCACTTTTAATACGACGGTTGCACCTTTTCTTTTGAGTGATCTTCCATTCTTTCTTTCCCATTCCCGTATCCATTTTCTAACACCCAGTGCAATAGGATGAATTTTAATTTCCATTTGATGAAGTAATATTTCAGGATGAATCTGATCTTGTCGTATTGAAAAATCCCCATCCACACTGATTTTTATAAATGGTGTTTGAAAAATAAAACTAATCTCTCCTGTATGATCATTGAGCAAATTCAATTCCAATTCAACTAACCTGATCTTGAGAGAATTATTCCAGATACCTAATGTTTCTATCATGGCTTGAATTTCAGGCTCTTCTCTCAAATCGTCTGGAATCTTGATTTCAAAATTACGTAGGGAGAATTTTCCTTGTCCTTGATGAATGATGGGTTTGGATTTGAACCCTCCGGAAAGAGCTAAATTATTTGTCTCTAGATTAAGAGATGGGAGAAATACCTGGGACCGATTAGTAAGTTGATCTCCAGGTGTCGCAGTAAAAGATATATTATCTAATTTGAATTGTCCTCGTTTAAGCAGGAGATCAAAGGCGGTCCTATCAGGTGAAATATCGATTTCCAATTTTGACGAAAATAATTGAGAAATTGATTGAATATCCAATATGTAATCCCATTGAACAAGGGGCACTTTATAAAGAGAATCCTGGATAGAATCGAATTGAAATTCCCGGGTATTCCAATCAAGGATTAAGGGTTTGGTTTCAGTGATAGGGTTTATTTGTGTTGGTTGAGCTATAATTTGTTCTGGCAACGTGAATGAATAAGACCATTTTGGGTCGTCAAAAGGATAGGCATCAAGGTCTAGGTATTGGTTCACATAAAGGTCGTTCAATGATTTAGGGTTTTCTTCCAGATCTACTTTGTAAAGGTCTATTGCATTTGCGATTAGGCTTAAAGCAGATTTAGGGTTTTCTTGTCTTTCTTCCAATCGGCGAATCCTTTCCCTGGTTAACCAATTTTTCGAAGTGATCTTTGCATTTAAGACGAGCTGATCTATTTTCAAATTTGGGCCAGAGATTCGTGTGTTTATCTTATGTTTACTCCCTTTTTGTTCCTGGGAGAAATTTAGATCAGAAAAACCAAATTTGAATTCATGGAGATCAATAGAATAAAATGTTCCATTATCTTTATGTGGTAGCTTCCAATCAAAATGTAGGTCTTTCAAAAAGATACCGGTTTCTACAATGGATCCATTTGCTGAGCTGGAATCTTGTCCTGAGATGCAGGAAATAATAATAAGTGTGATTTGGATAAATTTTCTCATTATAATATGTAAACAGTTCATTTCATTTCCACTGAATTGTAGTTGTTTAATTACTTCAAAAAATTAGTATGTTTTCACCTTGTAAAAGGGAACAATTTTGTTCTTTATTTGTTCTGAAAGAACAATTATGACTAATTCAAAACTTATTTACTCTACAGATCAAGGAGTTTCATTGAAAAATGAAACAAAAATTGGGCTTATTGTAGACCCATCTCAGCAACAAGTTCGTCTTCATTTAGATAGGAAAGGAGGCGGTAAAATTGTTTCTATCGTGAGAGGTTTGCAGGAAACAGTTGATGTCCTAATGGGCATAGCAAAAGAGTTAAAAAGTGGATGTGGTGTTGGCGGGTCAGTTAAGAATGGAGAAATTTTGATCCAGGGGAATAAACGAGAAAAAATTCAAAAATTATTAATAAAAAAAGGATATTCTGTCAAACTTAGTGGCGGATAAAAATAAATGAAATCTATCGTAAAATATTCAATCACTACGCTCATGTTTTTCCTGATGCTCTCATCTTGCACAAAGGTATCTGGACACGGATCCGTTACAATTGTGTTGTCCGGCAGTGTTCATGGTCAACTAGATCCTTGTGGCTGAAAAAAGAATCCTCTGGGCGGTCTGTCCAGACGTTTTGTTAAAATGAATGAACTCCGTGAATCGGGGGTTGATCCACTGATTATTGATGCTGGAGATTTATTTTTCAGCACTGCAAATTTAAATTCTACCAATAAAAAATCAGAGTTGTATCGTGCTGGTGCCATCTTAGAAGGGTATAACAGAGTTGGCTGTGATGCAATTAATGTAGGGCACTATGAAGTTCTGAATGGCCTTTCATTTTTGAAAAGTATGGAAGAAAAAACTGAAATTCCTTTTTTGTCAGCGAATCTTCGTGATGCACAAACTAATAAGCTATTATTTGAACCTTTCCGAATTATTGAAAAGGGATTACTGAAAATTGGAATTGTGGGCGTCACAGATAAGTTACCCGATACCACCAAGAGTATGATCGCTGATAACTATGTTGAAGCAGGGAATCATTATATAGATGAAGCGTCCAAACAAGCAGATATCATTGTGATCATGGTGAACAGTGATAGAAAAACATATAGTGAATTACCAACGTTATTTGCAAATGCCGATTTCATTGTGACCAGTGGAAGTACAAATATGACCCGGGAAAATACGAGACAAAAAGAAGGAGGCCCTTTCTTATACTCCTGTGGTAAACAGGGTAAATATATGTCTGTATTAAGTGTTGAAATGGAGGATGCAAAATCCCCAATCGTTGATATCTCTTCCCACGAAAAAAATATATCTTCAATTCGAAAAAGATTTGATCGTCTACAAAAGAAAGATCCAAATAAATCATTAGACGAATTGTATGCTGGTCAGGCCAACGTTTTGAAAATTATTGAACAAAACCGAACCAAATTGAAAGAGTCTGAAACTGCGATAAAATCAGCCCTGAATACATTAACATTTGAAACAATTGCATTGAATAAAAAAGTAAAGGATAATCCAGAATTATTGGCATTCGTTGATGAATCTCTAGCTACATGTAGTTCATTGAAACCTAAGGCCGCAAAAACACGACCAAAAACCAAATCAAATAAACAAGGTAAACCAAAACCTAAGCAAAAGGAAAATCATATTGGCCACGATCATTAACCCAAATTCAGATTGACTTTTATTGTGAGTACAAAACAACAGGTAAAATTAATTATAACAGTTTCTGTTCTGGTTGGTTTAATATCCAATTTGGTTCGATCTGATGCCATATCCTGGGTGGCTGAACCAATAAAAGTTGTTAAGAATGTCAATGATGTATTATTAACCTTATCAGAACCAGAAATACGAGAGATTGATCTCGGAATGGCAAAATCACTACATAAAAAAGGATTATTGTTTGTAGATGCCAGAGCAGAAGAATATTTATCAGATGGCATGATTCCAGATGCCATAGCCAATGATGATGTGGGACTGCTATCAGAACAGATTGAGTATTTAATCGGATATGAAAAGGGGTTCGTGATCTATTGCAGTGATGATGATTGCGGTTCAAGCGAAGAATTGGCCTATGAATTACAAGATTTTGGGTATATGAATATATTCGTTTTCAAAGGAGGATGGAAATCCTGGACGAATGCAGGCTTGGAAATTGAAATACATGATTAAACTTCATCCTTGGCTAATCGTTTTAATAAGAATCCTACTTGGGATTATTTTTATTTATGCAAGTTATGATAAGATTCTTGATCCTGGGAAATTTGCACGTGATATAGCCAATTATCATATCATACCTATGGGGTTTGAAAATTTAATAGCCCTGATAATTCCATGGTTAGAATTATTTATAGGCATTGGATTGGTTGCAGGTTTGATGGTAGATGGTGCATCAATGATTAGTGGTGGTTTGATGGCACTCTTCATTTTATTTATTTTTCAAGCCACACTTCGAGGATTTAACATTGAATGTGGTTGTGGATTAAAAGAAGGCGAGATGGTAGGATGGAATAAAATTTTAGAAAACTTAGTTTTTCTTGGTGCATCCTATTTGGTTTGGCATCGGCAGCAAAAACTTTTCGAATTATTCCCAAAAACTCCGTTGTCAGATTAATATCCAAAAAGTAATTTTTCGGGCTCTATTTTAGGATCAATGATCATTTACAATGCGAGAGTAGCTCAGCTGGTAGAGCATCACGTTGCCAACGTGGGGGTCGCGAGTTCGAATCTCGTCTCTCGCTCATAAAAAAAGCCCCGATAAATCGGGGCTTTTTAATTTCAATTAATTCCTATAATCTCTGTCATGACCCGTAAAATATTTTTAATTGTTTTCTTATTATTGGTAGGTTGTGATATTGATGAGGACGCTCCAGATTACCCGACTGGACTTCGAGGCTTTTTTACGCTTAAAAATAGTAACCCTAGAATTCAAATCAGCTGGTATGAATCCGCATCAGATGATGTGAGCGAATATCATATATTCAGGACTACTGATTTGGGCCAGTCTTTTGATTCATTATCAAAAGTAGGTGCATCTGTTTTATCTTTCTCAGATACGACAATCATTTGGCAAGAATCATTTGGATATAAGATAAGAGCGAAAGATCAATCCACAAATACTGGCGAATTTTCGGACTCTATTTTTATTCAATGTTATAAACCATCTGGGAATTGGATTTTTTCAAATTATGATTCGACAACAATTTGTGTCCAGCCGACCAATTACAGCATACCTTCTACAATCTATCTGAATATGGGTAATGATACATTGTCATCAATGTTTGATACGATTGCTGAAATGACATTATCTTCGGAGTCGTATTTGGATTCAATAAACTGGATAGGAAGTGGCTGGATGATTTATAATTATACAGTATTAGAATTCAATGAAGATAGTTCAGGGCTTAATACAGTCAATTATGGTAGACTACCTGAATATTATTCGATAAATCTTTCTAATCCCGATTTGGGAACGATCTCATTTAGTTCTGGTGATTATGACACAATTCATTTGGTTCATTCTTTAAATGATTGTGATGGTGAAATGTTTTTCCCCTAAGATCCAGTCCCACATTCTACATTAGAAGTATCACTTGTAGTACCATAGCTATTCACAGCTTTGATCCCGAAACAAGTTTCTGTGTCAATAGGAATTTCAACATCTAATGTTATTTCAGAAACTTCGATCAGGAAATTACTGTCCTGATACACCCTGTAACCTTCTGCTGATACCACAGAATTCCAGCTAAGAGAAGCCGTTGATTCAGTGATCGTTGATTCAGTGATCGAAAGAGACAGAACAGGTGGTGTAAAATCTCCTGTTCCGCATACTACATTGGATGAATCACTTTCTGAACCAACATCATTAATTGCAGTGACTGTAAAGCAAGTTTCAACGCCGTGGATTAGTTCAGTCTCATAATTAGTTGTTGTGACTTCTTCAATAAAAACGCTGTCTTGATGAACTCGATAAGCTGTTGCAGATGATAATGATGTCCAACTTAAAGATCCATCTGTTCCTAAAACATAAATTGAAAGAGTAGGCGCGATGAGTTCTTCCGGCATAGTAACGCTTAAAGGATCTGATTCCGTACCATTGGTTCCATCAAGGTCAAAGGCAACCACATTATAAATATATGTGGTATTATAAGTCAAACCCACATCTGTCAAGGTCAAGGTTGTGCCATTCCAAATTTCTGTATTATCCCGGTATAAAATATACCCGGATGCATTATCCACTGCAGCCCAAACCAGAGTTAAATTTGTATCGTTAATGGTAGCACTAAAAGATACAGGAGCCGGTAATTGCGGGACACCACATTCTTCTTCGGATACAGGACCTTCAATCCCAACACTATTTACTGCAGAAATTTGATAACAATACTCAACTCCACCCTCAATAGTCTCATCATAGCTTTGGTCTGATATTTCAACCAAGAAAACGCTGTCCCTATACACTTTGAATGTTTCAGCATTGTATGGTGCATCCCAACTCAAGGAGATATTTTCCTCTGAAACAGATAATGAAAAGTTCTCTATTGCTCCATAATATTCATTTTGAACGGTTACAACGACCGGTTGAGCGGTTGTTAAGTTGTCTGATAGATCACTTGCAGTCATTTGTATCACATGTTCTGATCCGTTAGATAGTTCATACGTTACCCAATTATGCGTATAAGGAGAGTCGCTTACTGTTGCTACTAATTCATCATCCACATAGAATTTTACATCCGCAATTCCCATGTTATCTATGGCAAAACCAGAGATTAAAACAGTATCACCAACTGTTTGACTTGAAATGGGTGTAAGTATTGCCACCACTGGTGGTGTTGTGTCATCTCCTGGTGTAATAACATTATTAACCAAAACAGCAATAGGGGAGACATCTGTTGAGTTTCCACCTAAATCTGTTATTGTAATGGAAATGACGTGTTCATCATCTTCTGCAGCTAATTCTGTATTCCAATCGTGGGTATAAGGATATTCAGAATTAGTTCCTACCGTATTCCCATCAATAAAAAATTCTACTTGATCTATTCCTAAATTATCTGATACTGAAACCTGAATCTGTACAACGCCGCTGACCGTTTGACCGGCATAGGGATAAAGAATGAAACCGGTAGGTGGAATATCGTCTTCATTGTCCACAAAAAATGCGATGGGTTGTGTTTGTGTATTATTCTCACTGGTATCAAAAGCTTTAACATACCAGATATGCTCAGAATCATCTTCTGCGTTCGTTGAATTCCATTCATATTGATATGGGTAAGAGGTCACTAAGAATTCTAATTCATAATTATGGAAAAACTCGACTCGGTTGATGCTTACATTATCAGAAGCGATTGCTGTGATATTCACCATACCGGAAACTGTTTGATTGGCAGCAGGTTCGTAAATAACCACATTTGGTGGTATCATATCTGGCTCATCAATATTATTAACACGAACCGTAACAGGGAAAAGAGCGGTAGTATTCCCAACTGCATCAGTAAGATTTACATTAATAATATGTTCTGCGTCTTCAGCTTCTACTGTTGTATTCCATTGATATTCATAAGGTAAGACTGAATCCTGTCCTGCAAAGGATCCATCAATGATAAAATCTACAAAGCCCATTTCAACATTATCATATGCGGAAACTTGGATAACAATAGTTTCTGAAACAGTTGATGCTGAAGGCGGGTGAATAATTGTGCCCGTTGGAGGGATATTATCATCAGCTTCATAATTATCAATTAATACACTGATTGGACCAAGGGTAATCCGATTTCCTGTTATATCCTGGATATGAACGTGTATGGTGTAATTAATATCATCAACTTCAACCGATGTATCCCAATTATAAGTATAGGGAGACTCAGTAAGCGTAGCAGCTGTATCACCGTCAATATAGACATTCACAAATGCAACTTCTTCATTATCATTTGCTTCTACAATAATAGTGATTTCTCCAGAAAGAGTCTGACCTGTATAAGGGAAGATCAATGAGCCGGTTGGATTGATATTGTCTAAATTATCGATTAATACACGGATAGGACTGGTTTGAGTCAAATTACCTGCAGCATCTTCTGCTTTGGCCCAAATAGTATGTTGTTCATCTTCTGCATAATCGGTCGTGATCCATGTGTATTCATAGGGGGCGTCTTTACTTAAAATGATAACAGAATCATTCAGATACATAGTCACCATGCCTAATTCAACATTATCAAATGCATATGCCGACACAAGCACTGTATCAGACAAGATTGCTTGATCAGGTGGAAATGTGATGGTTAATGTAGGAGGAATGGAATCGGGCTCCTTTTGGACTTTGAACATGGGGCCTTCACAACTCAATGACAGAATGGCAATTAAAATGATATTTAGGTTGAAAGATTTCATCAATTGGATATTGTTACGAGAATTGGTTGAGCAATTGTGGTATGCCCTGAATCATCTGTTACATACGCAGATAAAGTATGCTGGCTTTCATTTCCCAAAGGCGTTGTGTCCCAATCAATTTGATAAGGATCCGTGTAATCAGTACCAATTGATTCTCCATCGATAAAGAATTCAACATTATTCACACCAAAGTCATCTACTGCCTGTACTGTAAAGGAAACAGTATCACTCACAGTTTGTCCAGAAAGAGGGTTGGAGATAGATGCAACCGGTGGTGTGATGTCATCAATGATATTATTTACAAAAACACTCACTGGAGGCACATAGCTTATATTATCAGATGAATCAGAAACAATGATACTAATGACATGATCTTCATCGTCGGTCTCACTTGTTGTATCCCATTCATACGTGTAAGGGAATGTGGTTAAAGTGTCTCTTGGAATACCGTCAATAGATAAGTTGACTTGTTCCACACCAATATTATCTGTGGCTGAAATTTCGATCGTGATTGTCCCTGTGACTGTTTGTCCTGCAACAGGGTTTTGGATTTGACCAGTAGGTGGAATATTATCAAAATTATCTACATAGACTGCGATTGGCGGGGCAAGGGTTGCATTCCCATCCAAATCAAAGCCAACCACTGCAATAATATGATCCATATCATCGGAAACGGTCTCTGTGTCCCAAATATAATTAAATGCATCAGAAGTATCTGTATGGACAGAATCACCATTGATAAAAAATTCAACTCGATCCATGCCAGTATCATCTTCAGCTAATACTTCGATTGAAACTATTCCAGTTAAATCCTGACCCGCCACTGGATTCGTGATCAATACGATTGGCGGTGTTATATCTCCCGCTGGATCATTATCTACAAAAACAGAAATGGGGTTTAAAGGAGATTCATTGCCAGCTAGATCTATCAAAACAACACTGATAGTATGTTCTATATCTTCTTCTTCCAATGTGGTATCCCATGAATAATGGTATGGAACTTCACCATCCGATATGATGTAATTACCATCAATGGAAAAAGCAACTTCATCCATAGCTCTATTATCACTTGCACTGACAATAATATCAACGCTTCCGCTTACGGTTAATCCGGCGGGTGGACTAACAATAGAACCGGTTGGTGGAGTTACATCATTTTGTAGATTATTATGAATAATCACGTTGATAGGAGGAACGGTAGTTAAATTGTTGCTCATATCCCGGACGAGAACATAAATAGAATAATGGTCATCCAAGTACAAAAGAGTATTCCACGGAAATATATAGGGTGGTTCTAAAACATATCCCTGGAGAACATTATTCACATAATAACTCACGTATTGTATACTGTCATTATCGGATGCTTCAACAGTAATATTAATGATTCCACTTACATATTGTCCAGAGAATGGATTTAATAAAAATGCAGTTGGGGGTTCATTATCAAGATTATCTGCTTTAATGCGGATTGGAAAGGAAGCATATGCATTTTGTACCAGATCATATGCAATGATAGATACAAAATGAAACTCATCTTCGGTATAATCTCCAGTTTTCCATTCAAAATGAAAAATATCATCTTTGTTCCCAGAATCATCTGTGCCAACCCATTTTTGGTTTATATAGAATTGTACTGAATCAACTTCTTCATTGTCTGTCGCACGTGCAAGAACAGTAATATCACCTGCCACGGATATGCCATCAACAGGATATATTAAGACAGCTTGCGGTGGGGTTGTATCAGCGATGGGTAATGTGACAGTTTCACAAGATAGAGTGAAAAGGGCAATAATGATTATCCCAAAATTTGATAAGAATTTATAACTTGGAATCATAACTGAAATTTACAAACTATTTTTGCGAATCCACCTAAAGACATTATTTCCGTATCTTATTTTTAATTCGAAATATCATACGTTGTGCGTAGGTGGAAGCTATGTGTTTCAATGAAAAAACATACATATTTCTTCCAAATATTTCTTCTTCATAAATCGGTGTAAAATAAAATGATTGCTTTTGTTTCCAAAGGTCATAAATCATAGACGTTAAAACAGATGTAGGAATGATATATGAAATAGATTTATAGGTTACACCTGTTTCATACAGCCCTATAAAACTTGCTTTTGGAAGTAGATCATTATACTGATCCCAAACTTGCGGTATCATTCTTCGATCTTTATCCCATTTCAATCTAATATCCAGTGTAGCACCAATCAGGAACGTATAAAAGGGGTAGAAAAATCCTCGTTCAATAGAATATTCAAGGATTGAATAATCTGTATTTATTTTTTCAATATGAAGGAGGGGAATAAATTCAGACTTATTGATACCAGTTTTTATAAAAAGTTCCGGGTTTATCATATCGTTATTGAATTGTATATCCAAAAAATTAATCGTATCGCCACTCAAGGTGTAGATGGTACCGGTTCTATTGTTTATTTTTTGTAGATTCTGTTCAAAACTCCAACTACTGTGAAAAACGCGATTAAAATCATTGTAGATGTAATAAATATCTCTCAAGTAAAGTGAATCTGGGTCGCCAGTATCTTTAGAGAGAAAATATACAAATTCTATCCCAATGGAGTCAACGGATGCAACGATTGACTTGCCATTGTATTTCACAATTACGTGTTGGACATCAGTATTCTGGGAATTCGACCACAACACTGAAATAACAAAAAGGAATATGCTCATCATCTGTTTCATGGGGCTTAAATTAAGAACCTTGTATGAAGAGTCAAATCCTACCTTTCTTTCTTTCTCTTTTCCTTTTTTCAGGATCCTTTTCGTTAGCACAACCTAAAATCAGTGTCGGTTTGGGGCTTGGTTTATATGAACCAACTCTATCTGGGTTCGATGAAAACAGTGATGTTCTTTTTCCAACTGGTAATATGTTGAATCGAAATTTTCTTTTTAATTGGGCTGTATATTACGAATTTTTTAGTAATGCACGATTGGGGTATAATTCCTATTCATCTTTTGAAGTGGGGAAATTGGATTTGATTAATTCTAAAGCTGTATATCGTCGAACGATTATTTATAGGATGTTTCCCTTAGAAACTTATTTTCGTTGGAAACCAAGAATAGAGCTTAATTTTACCTTAACTCCGATTTGGGGACGCGGCAGAATTTTTGTGGATACAACCCCCGGGGATAAATCTGAAGATTGGAATCAGCTCATAAATAGTTTTGGTGATTCGAATCCTGTATCAGATTTGGGTGCAACAGATGCGATGACCAATGATTGGATTGGATTTTCCGGGATGATTGGTATTCGTTATTATTTATCAACACGAATTGGGTTGGATATGAAAATGGGTTTTATGGACAATTCTTACAAAAATGAAAAATGGCGTCTCCAAAAGAAAGAAGTAACAGGTCCAAAAATGAAAATTGACGAATTACCCTTATTCTCTTTTAAAGTGTTTTATGGTTTTAAATGAGGCAATTCACTTCTACCGTACTTTTTTTCGTGTTTCTATTTGGGCAAGAATCAATGGTCGATAGGCCTAATCCTTGTGAAGATCCATTACTCAACCTCGCAGAAAAAAAAGGAATTAAAGCTATTCCAATAAAAGATATTCCAAGATTTCGAAAATTAATGAAAGCTTGCGAAGACAAGGGAGGCTACAAGGTCATAGAAAAGATTGTTCATAAGGATTGGCAACGCGACTACAAAAAAGCCAAGATCATGGCTTCTTTTACACCTACTTTCTCCGTTATCGTTTTTCTAGTCATGATTTATTATTTCATTGGATTAGGGCTAGCTACAAATTAAAGTTTAGGGACTTTAATTAAGCTCATCGTTTATACACCGACCCTCAAGCGCATTAATATTTATTAATTTTAACATTAATTATTAACCAAAATCATTGGATTATAAGGCAAATAAATAATATGAAAAATACTCTACTTATCTTCATTACATTGATGTTTATTAGTTGTGGAGGTGGAGATAATAAGTCCGTCTCAAAAAAAACTCCCCAACCAATTCGAACCAACAAAGATTTAACAACATCTGCAGAAGATGGCGGATATGGATTTGAAGACCTCGCTAGTGGTTTAGGATACCAAACATACAAATGGGATAAGAAAATAGATAAAACTTATTTTGGCGATCCAAAGGCAAAGAAAGGTGGTACCTTAAACTATATTCATTCATTATTCCCAAGAACAATGAGAGTAATAGGGCAAAATTCAAGCCAAGTTTTAAATAGTCGAACTATTGAAGCATTGTGTTATGAAGGACTTTTAGGGCAACACCCAACAACTCTTGATTTTATTCCTAGACTTGCTTCACATTGGTTGATTTCAGAAGATAAGATGTTATTTAAATTTAGAATTAATCCAGATGCGCGTTGGTGGGATGGCAACCCTGTTACAGCAGAAGATGTTATCGCAACTTGGGATTTAAGGATGGATGAAACAATCTTATCTCCATCTGAACAGATTGCTTACGGAAAGTTTGAAAGGCCAATTGCTGAGTCACAGTACATTGTATCCGTTAAAGCAAAATCTGTCAATTGGCGTAATTTTTTATATTTTTCCACAATGGCTCTCCATCCAAATCACATCCTTAAAGATCTTGATGGTACAGCATTTCTTGAAGAATATACTTTCTCTGTAATACCAGGTACAGGGCCCTATATCATAAATGAAAATAATATTAAAAATCAGGAATCATATACTTTTGATAGAAGAGATGACTATTGGGATAAAGATAGTCCGTTTAATAGATATAAATTTAATTTTGATAGAGTCAAAGTTTCGGCCATTAAGGACAATGATGCTTTGCAATATGAAAAGTTTAAAAAAAGAGAACAAGATATATTTAATGTAAATAGATCTAGACGCTGGATTGAAGAGACTGATTTTGAAGCAACTCAGAAAGGGTGGATGAAAAAGCAGAGAGTCTTTTCTGAAAAGCCCGCAGGAACTTCAGGCTATTATTTTAATATGAGAGAGTGGCCATTTGACGATAAAAGAGTACGCTATGCATTCTGTTATCTTTATGATAGAGAAAAAATGAATCGTGAAATGTATTATAACGAATATGGTATGATGAATTCGTTGTATTCGGGAACTGTATATGAGAATCAAAATAATAATCCTTTTAAATATAATCCAGAGAAAGCAATTGAATTACTTAATGAGGCTGGATATACCCAAAGAAATAAAAATGGATGGCTAGTTCATGAAAAAACTGGGAAAGTCCTTTCTTTTGAGATTGTTATTCAAAAAACAAGTGAATACATGGTTACCCCTGTTCAGCAGATGTTGAAAGAATATGGGCTGGATATGCAAATAAAATTCATGGACTATAACACGATGATTAAAAATGTAAACGCCAGAAAATTTAATGTTTGCTCGCTAGCTTATTCTGGATTGATATATCCAAATCCTGAAGGCTCTCTTCGCTCAGAATTAGCAGATCAAAATGATAACAATAATGTTTGGGGATTTAAGAGTGATAGAGTTGATGAACTTTTAGACGAATATGATATCTGCTTTGATCAAAAGAGACGAATTGAAATAATACAAGAAATAGATGGACTTTTTAGTGATGCTCATCCTATTGCATTTAGCATAGCTAGAAATTATTCTAGAATGATGTGGTGGGATAAATTTGGATATCCTGAATGGATGCTCTCACGATATGTAGGAGAGTTTTGGGATGCCTTTTACTACTGGTGGATTGATGATGCAAAAGAGAAGACTCTAGAATTAGCAATGGAACAAGAAAATAAATTACCTCTATTGCCCATAGATATGAAATATTGGCCGAAATATTTACTTGAAAATAAATAAGAATAATATATTAGTATAATAGTGGTTACATATTTTTTAAGAAGATTATTACTTATGATTCCGACATTTTTGGGATCAACTGTTTTAGTCTTTATTATTTTACAGATGGCGCCTGGTGGTCCCATTGAACAAATAATGCTTCAAATGCAAATGGGTGGGGGGGTAGGTACTGAAGGAGGAGGGGGTGCTTCATCTTCCATGACCAATGAAGGGATGTCACTTCCCCCCGAAGCTTTAAAAGAACTAGAAAGATTTTACGGTTTTGATAAGCCCATTTATCAGCGCTATTTTGTTTGGTTAGGAGTTATGCCTCGAGAAATAAAACATAGAGATTTTACTTTTCCAGTAAATGAAACTATTTACGAAACAAGAGTAGGGAAAAAAGATGGAAAGATATGGAAAGTAGATATTGCATTATTAAAGGATCATGAATTAATAGTAACTGAAAAAGATCAAAATTCTAGATCATTATGGCATGCGAAAGTTGACGGAGTAAATGAAGATGGAGGACTTGATGGCGTAATATTCCAGAAAGAGTATTCAGGAATTTTGACAGGGAATTTGGGAAAATCCTATACCTATCTAAGACCTGTGACCGAAGTTATGAAACCTAAATTTAAGATCTCCCTATTTTTTGGACTGACAGGGATTTTCCTATCTTATTTGGTCTGTATCCCTTTAGGAATACGAAAAGCTCTTAATCATGGCTCTGCATTTGATTTTGGGTCAAGTGTTGCTATCTTTATGGCGTATTCTATTCCAGGGTGGGCGTTAGGTGGTATTCTTTTAGTATTATTCGGTGGCGGGAGTTTTTGGGATTTTTTCCCATTAGGTGGATTCCGAAGTCCTGTTGAAATATGGGAAGGGATGACTCTTTGGGGAAAATTTATCGATCAAATTCACCATATGATTTTGCCGGTAATTGCCTGGTCTATTGGCAGTTTTGCAACCATGACAATCCTGATGAAAAATAGTTTATTGGAAAATTTAAGTCAGGATTATATCCGTACTGCCTTTGCAAAAGGTTTAAAAGAGAAACGGGTAGTTTGGCTCCATGCTATGCGCAACAGTGTAATCCCAATTGCTTCCGGGATTGGTCATATTTTAGGTGTTGTCATTGCTGGATCTTATTTCATAGAACGTGTATTTAACATTGATGGCTTTGGCCGCTTGGCTTACGAAGCGATTTTATCACGGGATTATCCTATTACATTGGGATTTTTAGTTGTTGTTGTTTTGCTTCGCTTAATTGGTAATATTATTTCTGATCTTGCTTTAGCTATGGTAGATCCAAGGATTCGATTCAAGTAATGGTTGAAAAGAATATAGTGGAAGAAAAACATTTATCCCTCCTCCAGAAAAGGTGGCTAAAATTCAAAACATTGAAGCGGGGTTATTACGCTCTGGTGACCTTGACTTTCCTTTATTGTATTTCTTTTTTATTGCCGATCTTAATTAATAATCGAGCGCTGATTGTGAGTTATGAAGATGAATTATATTTTCCAATACTAAAGGGATATGTCCCCGGCCAAATATTTGGACAGAATGTTCCCGGTGAAGCAAAATACAGGGAATTAAGAAAAAGTTTTAAACAAATCAATAAAGGGAATTGGGTTTTTATGCCACCTTATCCCTATTCACCTTTTGAGGATATAACCACCGAAGGTAATAAAATGTATGAACCACCATCGCGAAAGCATTGGTTAGGGACAGATAATACCGGCCGGGATGTGTTTGCAAGATTGTGCTATGCATTTAATATTTCCATTTCTTTCGCATTGATCTTGACCATAATAAATTATTTATTTGGGATTTTCATTGGTGGATCCATGGGCTATTTCGGAGGAAAGTTTGATCTTTTTTTTCAACGATTGATCGAGGTTTGGGCCAGTCTTCCCATGCTTTTTGTCATAATCATTATTTCATCTATTATAAAACCAGCTTTTTTTCTACTCATTGGAATCTATACACTGGTAAACTGGATCGGTATGACCTATCTCATCCGAGCTGAATTTTACAGAGAAAAGGCAAAAGATTATGTTGCCGCAGCGTTGAGCATGGGACAGACCGATTTGAAGGTTATGTTTAAGCATATTCTGCCCAATTCACTGGTGCCAATCATTACCTATTTCCCATTTTCTATTGTGGCAGGGATTTCCGCCTTGGTTGGGTTGGATTACCTTGGATTTGGTCTGGCACCGCCCACACCATCCTGGGGACAAATGTTGGATGTGGGTCTCCAAAATATGAGTAAATGGTGGATGGTATTTTCTCCGATTGCAGCACAATTCTTAACATTATTGTCAATTGTTTTCATCGGTGAAGGTGTCCGTGAAGCATTTGATCCGAAAGAATACTCGAGATTGAGATGAGTCGAGAAAAATTAATGGAACTCAAAGGTCTCAAGACCCGCTTCAAGATCGGGAATGAATGGGCCACAGCTGTCAATGGAATTGACTTTGATATATTCAAGGGAGAAACGCTTGGTATCGTTGGGGAGTCCGGTTCCGGAAAATCTGTTTCTGTTTTATCTTTAATTCAATTGATTCCCAATCCGCCGGGAGAAGTGAGTGAAGGAATCATCAAATTCAAGGATGAATTACTTTTTGATGGTAATGATCTGGATGGAATCAATAATTTACCCGAATTCAAATATTTTCCTGAATTAACGGGTGGAAAAAGGTCTTGGGTCACGAGATTGTTTTTTCTGGGATGGATCGCATTACATATTGTATTACCTATTTCGGGAATCCTGGCTTTTATAGTGTCATTTATTGCTGATATTGTCATTACTATCCACGTTTTTTTTAAGTCACCCAAAAAAGAAGCTTATAATAAATTTAGAGAGAATCTTTACCAAAAAATGCAAAAATACCGTGGACGGGAAATCGCCATGATCTTTCAGGAGCCCATGACATCCTTAAATCCGGTTTTTACCATTGGATTGCAAGTAACGGAAGCATTTTATCCAAAAACATTAATTGAATATTTCAAAGATGGTGTTCTCTCCTTGGCATCTACAATATCTGATGTCCCTCAAACTCTGCGGGTGAAACTGTCCATCACAATGGGAATCTTAATTGTACTTTTTTCACAGTTGATTATTGGATGGTCATTTTATTTGAAAGATGTGGCATTGACTCTTCTATTGGGAACAATGTTTCCAACTCTTGTGGCTTATACAGTGTTGGGAATGAAGGGTTTAATTTCGCAAGAATATCAAAGGCATTTCGAAAAGTTATTTTCACAAGGAACAAATTTATTGAGAAGAGTAGGCATTCCAGATCCGGAAAAACGTATGCACGAATATCCACATCAATTTTCGGGTGGTATGCGACAGCGTGTGATGATTGCCATGGCCCTCGCAAAAAAGCCTTCTCTGCTGATAGCAGATGAACCCACCACCGCCTTGGATGTGACCATTCAGGCCCAAATCTTGGATTTGATGTTAGAATTGAAAGATCAGAATCAGGATGCGGCAGTGGTTCTTATCACACATGATATGGCTGTTGTTGCAGAAACGTGCGATCGTGTTATTGTTATGTATGGTGGCATGATCCAGGAAGTTGCTGACGTTGAAGCATTATTCGAGAACCCAACTCATCCCTACACGAAAGGGCTTTTAAATTCCATTCCTCATCCGGACGAGGAAAACCCGGCAGAAAGATTAGAAACAATTAAAGGAATTGTGCCCAATATTTTGGATATGCCTGTTGGCTGCAAATTTTGCACACGCTGTGATTTGGTTGAAAATCGCTGTCATACGGAAGAACCGGAATTGGTAGAAATAACAGAAGGTCATTTTGTACGTTGCCATGTTGTGGCTGATGGGGTAAAGGCATGAGTAAAAAACCATTAGTAGAAGTCAAGAATCTTTCAGTCAGTTTCCCTGTCTCTGGTGGTATTATGGGACGGAAAGTTGCTGAAGTGAAAGCAGTTGATGGAATTTCATTCTCTATTGGAAGAAGTGAAATTGTTGGATTGGTTGGAGAATCTGGATGCGGAAAAACTACGGTGGGCCGTGCCATGATCAATATTTTAAAATACATTGCTCCAGATGTAGAAGTGGATGGTGAAATTTTATACCATTTTGATGGTGAAGATGTAGATTTTAATAAATTGCATCCACGACGAATGCGGAAATATCGTTCACGGGTACAAATGATTTTCCAGGATCCCTACGCATCTTTGAACCCTAGAATGACTGTAGCACAAATTGTTGAAGAACCTATAAAGATCCATTTGAAATTGAGCCCGAAAGAAAGAAATGAAAGAGTATTGTCCCTATTAGAAAAAGTTGGTTTAAGAAAAGATCATTCTGGACGATTTCCTCATGAGTTTTCTGGAGGACAAAGACAACGTGTTGGCATAGCCAGAGCATTGGCAACAAATCCTGATTTAATTATTTGCGATGAACCTGTTTCCGCTTTGGATGTTTCGATTCAAGCCCAAGTGATCAATCTTATGATGGATATTCAAAAAGAATTTGATATATCCTTTTTATTTATTGCTCACGATTTATCCGTAGTGGAACATATTTCAGATAAGATTGCTGTTATGTATCTTGGGAATTTGATGGAATTCGGCACTGCGAGTCAGGTTTATCATCATCCTAAACATCCATATAGCCAGGCGTTGCTATCAGCAGTTCCTGTTCCTGACCCCAAACAAAAAAACCGGAATAGAATTATTTTAAAAGGAGATGTCCCAACACCCATGAATAAACCGTCAGGGTGCAGTTTTCGGACTCGATGTCCGATTGCTGAAGATTCTTGCTCGGAAGAAGTTCCAAAATTTGAATTATATGCACCTAACCATTGGCTTGCATGTCCTATTGTAAAAGATAACTAAAACTGTAAAACAGAGAGAGAAAAAATGAAATACAACGATTTCCCATATAAACGACTTGATATAGAAACC
>JABHKE010000027.1 GCA_018692355.1 Fidelibacterota bacterium | reverse complement strand
TATGTCTGATGAATTAAAATCATATTTTGCATGAAGAGTGAAATTGGATTCACCCAAGGCCAATTCAAATGCAGATGTTGTTTCTTCAAAAGATCCGGATGCATTCAGTATTTTTTCGAAAATGCCAATATCAGGACCTGCTACGATAAATTGAAATAATGCAATAAAAACAAATAGAATTCTCATGATGATTCTTCCTTTTTAACTTTAGCATACGCCGTTGCCGCACATTCATTTTTTCCTAAATCCATAACTTCTGCTTCATCCATATCCACATCAAGCCAACCATTATTTACTTTTCGAATTTCATCATAAACAGCGGGTGATTCTCTCATATTATTCATGATGAATTCCGTGAATTTCCCCAACGAATCTAAAGCATATATCGACGAATTATGTCCAACAATATTTTCTAATTTTTCGGAAAATACCAATTGATTATTGGCTTCAGTCCAATTCATAAAATGGCCCGGTAATACATCTAAATTTTTATCAAGATTTTGCACCTTATTCGTCAATGTATCGTAAAGCATGGCCGCCCATTCTTTCGCTTTACCACCCAAATCAGGGCGACCAACAGATTGAATGAAAATAGTATCACCAGATATAAAATATTTATCATCAATAATATAGCTCGTGCTTCCCGGTGTATGCCCAGGTGAATGCATTACTTTTACCACAGGCCCATTTCCGCCCATTTCGAACGATTCACCATCATGGACTTCATTATATTGAAATGATGCATTACTAAAATCGCCAATATGCGCCATAATTTCCGCACCAGTTTGATTCGCAATTTGTTTACTACCGCTGATATAATCTGCCTGAAGGTGGGTTTCAAATGTTCGAACAATTTTTACTTGATGCCTATCGGCAAAAGATCGGTAAAAATCATAATTCCGACTGGGATCAAAAATGACCATTTCGCCTTGATAAATTAGGCCGTAATTACAAGATGCTTTCCCAGGGCGAATAAATTGATAAAGTGCATAATCATCAGACTCAAGATTAATGCGTTTTGGCATTAGCAAATTTCCCCACGTTTTTATACCACCTTCCAGAAATGCCACATCTTCAAACCCATGGGATACCAATATTTCACCCACATATTGTGCTGATCCTTCTTTGGCGCAGACCACTTTGATAGGTTTTTCACGAGAGACTTTTGCCACGGAAATATCTTCTTCTTCCATGAAATCAAAATAGGGCACATTAGCCATTTTAATTGAAAAGGGTCCTTCTACATTGAATCGCCCAAAATCTTCTTCATTTCTAACGTCCAATACAAGTAAATCTTCTTTTTTGGATATATAGTTAAATAAATCATTGGCTGAATAAGATTTTAGTGATGACATAATTTGACCTATTTAATGACTTTTTTTAATATAGAAATGTTTTGTATTTGCATCAATTTCTATTTTTACGATTTGATGTTTTGAAAACCTGCACCAGACCTTTAAATCGGGTTCGGCTCATGGATGCGCACTGGATGTTTTCAGAATTCCACCCATAGGAAGATCTTTAAGAGCTTGCCAAGATCGAATGACCGGCATACCCATTCCACACGTTCCTAATTCAATTTGTTGGTCGAATTCCAATTATACAAATAAAGTAATATCTGCGTCCGAAGCAAATTCTAAAAAGGATGCAGCACCACCAAGTTCAACCCCATCCACAAATTGGTCTTTTTCAAACCCAAATACATCCATAGTCATTTGACAGCCAATCATTTTTACACCGGATTCAATGCAGATTTCACGAAGTTCTTCGATGGTTGCCACGCCTTTATTTTTAAAGGTTTGTTTCATAAGTGATGTAGCCATTGTTTCAAATCCAGGCATATTTCCAGAAACAACGTTTGGGATCGGCCAATTGATTTTTTGAAATGCTTCCGGGCCAAAGGGCATATTCATTGGCATGGCGGGGTTAGTGACGGGCGCAACTTTAGCTTCTATCTTTTTATTAAGAAGCGTAAGTCCATAAAATGTAAAAAACACTGCCACTTCCATTTCCATTGCAACAGCCGTAGATGCCAAAATAAAAGGGGGATAAGCCCAATCTAAAGTTCCTTTTGACGCAATAAGCGCCATTTTCTTTTGTTCGCTCATAATATACTCCTTAATAGAGTGTTAATTAATTGTGGTGGTGTGTGGATTAAAACTATACCTTCTTTATAAAGAAGGTATAAATGCCATCGTCAACCG
>JABHKE010000028.1 GCA_018692355.1 Fidelibacterota bacterium | reverse complement strand
TTCTTTTTGACTGATGAAACGTTTTTTAACGTTCGGATATTTATTGAGGTAATCTCGAATGCCGGCAATTTCAATTCCATTAAGAACACGATCGGATTGTAAATCCTGAATAAGCAAATCGCCTTCATCATTGTCCATTCGAGTCGCAGTTGTGATGCTGGTCACTTCCTCCACCTCAGGCAAACCTTCTAATTCCATGGACACGTCCCAGAGTGCCCGTAAGGCATCCGGGTGATAAATAGAATGATCCTTTTCGCCGAATGCTACGAAAATAACTTCCGTACTACCGAATTCATCTTGGAGAGAATCCCATGCCTTCCGTGACTCCAGGTTTTGGGGTAGCATTTTCATCATATCATCGTCTATAACTAAAAATGTTAATCCGGAAGCCATAACTATTGTTGCGAACAAAGACACTACAATGGATCGAACCGGACGATTTATGCTTTGATAAATAAACCATCGCCGTATAGGATGATCCGAATAATTTTTAATTTTGTTCATAGTGTTCTTTAATAGCTTTTATACCTTTATCTGTAAATATTCCACGGGCAACGATCTGGACGAAACCACGAATAGTCTCTCTAATTGGTAAATCATTTTTCAGGAAAAATTCCGGTTGAAATGTTGAATTAATAATATTGATATAAATGATGGACGCAGCCCTCATATTAATATCATCGCGTGCCAACCCCTTTAACTGGGCATTATTTAATATTGTAAAGAAATCATCTTGGTGACTTAATCGGAATGATTCGATCTCCCTCCAAAGTTCTGGGTGAAGCGATTTTAGTTCAGCGATTTTATCCACTGGAACTCTTCCAGCAAATTTTGCAATCGTTTCCATAATTTTAATAAACTGGACAGCAGGGTTTGGTTCATCAACCATTACTTTATTGAATGCGGCATCAATTTGGGTAAATACAAATCGCATAATAGAGCGAATTAAATTTTCTTTGGTTGGGAAAAACTTATAGATCGTTTTTTTACTCATTGCCAGCCGCTTTGCAAGTGATTCGACTGTAAAAGCACGAACACCAGTATCTATTACTGAGTCAAATCCTCCTTCAAGAATTTGGTTTAATTGTTGTTTAGGTGGCATGTATTATAGAAACGTTATTCGTTTATTTCGTTTCCAATTTTATGAATTAATTCCCTTACTTGACAAATATATATTTTAATTATTTAATTATTAATAATGTATTGGAGGAGGAGAAGAACATCTATAATCGTGACAGATCCATCCCTGTTATAATCTGCTGGCGGAGTTGGATTATATCCATATCCTGACACCATGTCTGAAATATGTAATATATCTGCTACATCTAGTGAGCCATCAAAGTTTACATCACCAACGGTGAATTCAGGAAAACCGCCACCCAGATAATTAAGCGGATATTTTTGTGCTCGTGCTATCGTATATGGACGCCCATATTCATGACTCCAAACCACTTCATGATCATTCGTCACTTCAAACATATAGGCATCATCACAATCGGTGACCAAAGTATTTCCGTTTGGCTGCCGAAAAGCCCCGCCTTGCATCTGTGTATGGAAATCCCCAGCATGAAACCACGTAGGATTATCGGGGCCAAAAGGTTGATCGTCATCAATATCATATGTCCCATTTTCATTTAATGGAGTATTAAACTCAAAAACTGCGGACGTTGAATTTGTATAATTATTATTAAATAGGATCAAGTTCCCTTCTCCAGGATATCCTTGTGGGATCCAGTTCACACCATGTTGACTAGCTAGCTGATGGTCAGAGTTGTTGCCTCTTCCGTAGGCCTGTGGATTACCCCAACGATATAAATAGTCACCTCCCATACCTGAATTACCTCCACTGTGGCCAGCTGCTGCTTCTGTTGTTGTGCTATGATCAATAATATATATCTCGTCATGATGTCGCGAGGAAATAACAATTTGATCCAATTCTGAGTTGTAATTAATAGCGTTAAGGTGTTTCCAATCTCCAGTGGGGCCTCCTGGACCTTGACTAGTCCCAGCATTACCATAATTTATATCCTGTAACTCAGGATGTTCCGATATAACACCAAAACCTGGTAGTCCAGAATCAACGTCTTGAATAAGATGATCCCAGATATGCCATTCCCAAACAATGTTTGCTTCATTCGTTCCAACAGGTTCCACTTCCAGAATAGCTTCGGCCCACATTTCATTTAAAGAATTATCAATGGATTGTCTGCCGACCGCATAGGCTTCTGTATCTGTTTTTCTTTCCCAGGCTATTACTAGAATATTACCATTTGGAAGTGGCTCTATATCATGATGATGCTGGTAAGTATTATTAGATATCTCATAGTTCCATTGTAAGTCACCATCCCAACTATATTTAGAAATACCGCCTCCGACTCCACCTGAACTCATTGTAGGGTTTTGAACCCGATAGGGATAGACCAAAGTACTATCTTGTAAAAGATAGGGCATACTTGCGGCGCCTCTTGAATGGCTCCAAGACTTGATAACATCCATATCATTATTGACAAGATAAGAGTTAAATGAACCGCCGCCACCGCCCTGCGTAAGAGCGAATAGGGTCATACCGTTAAATGTTTGTCCTAATAAAACCATGGGTAAATAAATAAATAATATTAAAGTCTTTTTCATTTTTTAATCGTAGCTATCTTTTTAATGTTAATGGTCAATTAAATTTAACTAATAGACACTTACTTAGTCATATAGTTAAATAATTAATTTTTGATAAAAACCCCTTAGTTAGATTATAATAACGAAACTGAAGTAGATGACACTTAAACGCATTTCACGCGCATATCTTATTGTTGGAAAAACCTTCAACACATGGGCATCACCATTATTTACAGGGTTATTGATTTTGTTGCTCCGTTTAACCGTATTAATTGGAAGGCTGGTTGACCATATTATTTTTTGGGCAATACGTAGACCACTAAAGAATCCAATTATTATTGTTGGGAATCCAAGATCCGGGACAACTTTTCTTCATCGCTTTTTAATTAAACAAAATATTGGCACTGGGTCCCAGCTTTGGCAGATGGTCTATCCATCCGTTATACTACAAAAAATTCTTAAGCCGTTTCTTCCTCTAATGGAAATCATAAGTCCCGCTAGGCACCATTCTACAGCGGCTCATAAAACAAGCCTTACTTCTATTGAAACAGATGACGTTTCACTCCTATTTCGATATTTAGATGGATTCTTTTTCTATGGTTTTATATTAACATTTGATGAACAAGACCTTTTTCACTGGGTAGATCCAAAATTACGCGACACATCCAAACGAGACTTTGACTGGTTTGAATCCATGTGGAAACGAAATATGATCTCAAATAAGGGCGATCGATATATTGGCAAATTATTTAGTTTAAGTGGCACCCTTCCTGCATTTCAAAAACGGTTTCCTGATTCAAAGGTCCTATATATGATAAGGGATCCCTTAAGTGTAATTCCTTCCGGATTAAGTTTGGTTACAGGCGTATTAGATAAAAAATTTAACTTTTGGTCTTTGGATGAAAAATTACAAACACGATTTATTGAACGGCTATATACAGCTTTGGTGCAATTATTGAATCGATTTCATGATGATTGGACTTCAGGAAATATTAATAAGGAAAAAGTACATATTGTTCGTTTTGATACCATGATGACTGAGTTTGAACCTCTGATGGCGTCGATTCTTGAATTTATCCAAGTTGAACCTACATCTGAATTAACAAAACAAATTCAAATAACCGCTGAAGAACAACGACGGTATGAAAGCGGGCATAAGTATAACTTGAAAAAATTTGGATTAACGGAAGAAAGGATCAGGCAGGATTGTGAACAGATATATAGAACCTTTTTAAACTAACAAATGAAAAAATTATTCGTTGTATTGGGTTTGGCTCTTAACCAATTATTTTCATTGGATCTTCATGGAATTGAGATAATGACCGGTTGGGAAAACCTGCAATCCGGTGCTGTTTCTATTTCTTGGTGCACCTATGATGATTTCCCCATCAGTCGGGCTGAAACAGTGTTAAATCATTCAATTGATAAAATTTCAATGGCGATTCAAGACTTAGATCATTATCCAGATATTTTTGATCGGGTCACAAAAACAAATCGACTTGGAACAGATGTGGTCCAAATTGTATTAGATATGCCTTTCCCTTTTGATGGCAGGGATTACATTGTTAAGTACAATATTGAAAACCTGGTTGATCGCTGGGTTTTTGTGTTCACTGCTGTGGCTCATCCGGAGGGAATATTAGATCCAGATCATGTACGGTTACCTAACGCTGCAGGAATCTGGATATTGACTGCACTTGAGCCAAATAAGACAAAAGTTATATATGCCTGGAATGGAGAGCTGTTGGGGAATTTCCCTGATTTTGGCCTAACCAGAGCATGGGTAACACAAGGGAATGAAGTGTTAAACTGGCTTAACGAAACTTTATTAAACAAGGGCAATTCATGAAAAAAGTAGCCATTGCGTTAAGTCTGACATATCTATTTGGTAAAAACCTTCTATTCTCCTTTAATGGATATGTGGATTTCGGTCATATTTCAAGACTATCTGATTATTCCTTGATTGACATTCCCTATCGGATGGGGTCTTTAGATTTTTCTCATCAGTCTGAAAATATTTCGCTAAATGGAAATATAACGTTAGAGTTCCAATTGAAAGATGATATTAATACAACAAATCTACATAAGATGTTTTGGTTTGATATGCGTGAATTATACGCAACGTATAGTGGCAGTAATTATGAATTCAGGGTTGGAAAACAGATCCATTCCTGGGGCAATGTGGATGAGAATAGTCCATTGGATAACGCCAGTGCATTCGATTATTATTATATATTTTTCTTAGGGCGTGACCGTAAAAAAGCAACCATTTCCGGTACATTTGACTATTACATGGACAACTTAAAATTCAATATTGTATTCTCACCCTTCCATACTACCAATCGCCTTCCGTCAGGAAATGATGATTTCCCCATTACACTCCCAATTTATCCGTCCTCAGATCAAATGCTACCCATAGACGGGCTGCCCTTTGAAGGCGGTGCTCAGGGCACATATTCGTTTGGCATGGGCGAGATTTCTATGGCTTATTATTCTGGGTATGACCGTGTATTTAACCTAACTGGGGTAAATGCATTTGTAAATGGACAACAAGTAAATCCTGATCTATCATTTGCTTATATCGATATTCTATTTGGTTATCGGAAAACAAATGTATTTGGTATGGGCGGCTTGTTTCTCACAGATTGGTTTATCTTACGAGGAGATTTTGGATACTTCTCTACTAAAGATCAAAATTCCAATATTGAAAGGGAATGTCCTATTGACACAGACTACTATGATAATCTCTGGCTTTCAATCCCCCTCATAGAAAAATCGAATTATTTACAATCCACAATTCAGCTTGAAACTGAGTTACCATTTAATATTAATTTTATTGCACAATATTTTACTCATGATACTTTGAACTATTCCGCAGGCAGTTTACCTGATTTACCATCGATTCCAAATATTGCAATTGATCTGGAAAATATGACCCCGGCTAATTTTTTCACACCTGGGATGGGTGTCCCTTTGGCTGTGATCACAAATAAAGCAGGGATTATCATCATGGACAGAACGTTCATGAATGAACAATTGAAAATTTCAATGACATCCATGCTTGATTTAGATCTTTATGAAGGAGTCTCTGGAATTCCCGGTTCATTAACTGAATACAAAATTGAATATAATATAACCCAGGATTTTTTAGGACTACTGGGTGTGACAAAAGTCATTGGATCAAAAGATCATCCGGATGAAGAAAATTATCAGTTTAATAAAATGGAAGATTTCTCCCATATCCGATTTGAATTAAAATATTTCTTTTAAATTTTTATCAAAAAAATCATTTTTCTATCATATGGACCCATTATTTCCAATCTGGTTTCCGGATTGAATAGGTTTGGATATGACGGTGAAACCGTGAATTAATAAAGGAGTGAATTTTTATTGACAGCTGTGGAAGTGCTATCACAATCCTGGGGCGAATATACGGGGAAAGAATAGTAGAATTGGTCTAAGCTTAACTCAAAATGCTCACTCTCCGCTATACAGGATGGGATGTTATCGCAAAGGGCATTCGCCCCAATAGCAAAATAAGGATATCCGCCATAGTCATTATTATTCCAATCAAGATCCATTTCACACATACACTCCGGTACTGATTCTAGATTATTGTTAAAAAGCCAAAGATAGTTCAGATTTCCCAAATTACAGATTAATTCAGGAACCGATGACAATTCATTATAGCCTAAATCTAAAAAGTAAAGATTTTCCAAATTTTCCAAATTATCCGGGAGTGACGAAAGAACGTTATTATTCAAATACAGATTTATGAGACTCGTCAATTCACTAAAGGAATCTGGTAATACTGAGATACGGTTCCATTCAAGGTAAAGGGATACAAGTTCTGTCCAATTCCCTATGTTGTCCGGTAAAAAATAAATCGTATCATTCACACCGGAACTATTTCCATAATTACCAGCTACCAGAAATCTAAGCCTCCCATTATACCATGTTTGAGTGCCAACCTCTAATGGTGAATCATATTCAAGACTATTTAATCTAATAATACTGTCTAAAACTGAAATGTCGGCGTTATATAGACAACTATCGCCAGATAAAATTGTCAAGCTCGAAGGTAATGATTCAAAATGAGTATAATCACAATCACTATTACAATATTGATCAGCAAAAACGCAACCTCCATCATCTATTGTGGCACTCGAATCATAGTTGCAGGCTGTTTCATCTATACAACCTTGTATATCGATGGATTCTTCCGAATCTCGTTCGCATGATAAGATAATTAAAAGAAAAAATAAAATGGATGAATATTTTTCAATTATCATAAATAAACATTAGTGGCTTTTTTAAAGAAAGAATGATAATAAACTACTTGGGATTAAGGAACTATTATTGGTATGCAAATAATCATATTTTATATATTCGGAAAGAAACTGATTTCCCATTTTCTTGGTGATTTTTTGGTACAACAGAAAAAATAATCGTATCCACATCTTCTTCTCCCGTCACTGATCCAGTAAAAGTAAGTGTTATTTCTCCATTTGGGAAAATTTGAGTTTGGCCAATTTCTTGATTAAACCAATTTAAATCATCGATTATTTCATAATTAAAATCATTTAGAGTCTTCCCTTCATTTAGGATTCTCAATGAAATAGTGGGGTTATCTCCCTCGAAATATATAGCAGGACTACCATCAACTTCTTGGAGATTGTCTATAATGATATAAAATAATGATGGATATAGGTTTTGAATACGATGAGCGCGGTAAACAGCGCCACTTGGCAGGGACAGATTATAACTCACATCCCAAACAACTTCTCCATCAATATTCACTTCAATACTCGTACCGCCACCACCGACAGTAGTGACCAAAACATTTCCATTTTTCAATTTTTGGACATTCCCAGATGCAAATCCAAATAGATCTGCGGGGAGTTCATAAGACCAGATTAATTCAGCAGAATTATCATCGATTGTAATTTCAATTGCCCTAGATACAGGTTCATCAGTTCCCCTGAATTCCTGAGCTAGGTTTCCATTGTCGAATGTGAGAATATTTCCATTCTCCAATTTTTGCAGACTGTGTTGAAAACTGAATCCTATATCGGTTCCCATATCCACATCTCCTGATGGCATCTGATGCCCCATATTCCAGATGATTTCTCCAGATGGATAATTAATTTTTGTGATTCGTGATAAGTGGCGGGTTGAGATATAAATAGCACTTTCATCTTCATCGAATATGACTGCATTAACATGGGTCCAGTCATACTTGAGACTTTGGTAAGCCCCATACCATGTCCCTCCAAATTGATCATAATCTGCCATGTTAAAATGATCAAAAACATCCCAGGACCATACCACTTCTTTTGTGTCTTTATCCCACTCAATTAACTTATCGCCTACCCATGTAAACTCAGGTGTTAAGCCATCCGCTATATAACCAATATCCTGGAATAAATTTGTCCAAGAACCAATGGGTATTGAACCAATAGATGTTTTTTCCACTATACCCAAATAATTTCCATTTGGCAGTTTAATCAGATCGTGATGAAGAAAATCATCATTTGGTTCTTCCCAAATTTTTCCTTTTATAAAAGAAAATTCCTTCCCGGGAAGATTGTTTTCCAAATCAGATTGATAGACGGAACCAAAAATGTTTCCAGATTTAGAATAATTATAGTAAACTAAATTTTCATCCCCAGAATTCCATATTTCACGTCCATTAAAATCAATGACTGCAGAATAATAATTAAAAAATGAACTAAAAACAGTTTTTCCTTCCATTACCTGATCTTCCGCAAACGTTTTAACGCTTATATCCGACATTGGTGAACCTATAGTAAAAGATGATGGCCCTTTCCAGTCACCCACTGGACCAGATGAATTATATCCACGGACTCTCCAGTAATATAATCTTTCCCATTCAATATTGGATGTTTCTAAATATAACAATGAACTATCTTGAATAGATACTATAGGTGTCGTGAAGGTAGGTTCCTGAGAAAACTGTATTGTGTAATAACTTGCATCTGGTATTTGTTCCCATTCAAAAAGTACATGGATATAATTAAGTGTAATTCCATTTTTTGGTTCCAATAGTCCACTAACGACTTCTGTAGAGTCTGTTGGAATTTCTTCATCATCATTTGTTCCACTATCAAAACAACCATTAAAGGTCAGTGTTACAATGAAAATAAAAATTAATATCTTATAAACTGCCATTATATCTTTGATTTCCATTAACGTAATAATGCTAAATACTTATTTTATCACTTCTGGGATTTATCTCAATTCAAACAAAACCTGGATATGATTTAATTCCGCTCCGTTCTCAGGATAAAGTAAATCTCCCTTTGCAAAAGAGACTAGAACAAAAAACAAACTGGGAATCAAGGTTGTCATATTAATTAAAATATTAGAGAGATTAGCAAGAGTAAAGTTAAAATTTTATTAAAAAGGATTCCGAGAATATTTCGTCTTTCAGACCAACATTGGGTTTAAAGTTATTAATTTTCATAATGGTCTTTTTACCATTCGATTTTTCCATAACCATTTTTGTAGGTATTACAAATCCATTTTTTTCAATGAAATCTGAAATAGTTAGTGTTTTTTGTTTGATAGATTCTTGAGAATAATATTCAATCTTTAGGATTTTCCAATTTAGGGAATCTATCCAAATTTTTCGAGAATGATAAGCGCTCTCATTTTTGGGAAACGCTATAATCACCTGACACGATTGACCATTTAAATATTCTGTACTGAGCAATACTAGAGAATCTTGCCCAGTCTTTCTGCTTTCTAAGTCTTCATAAATAAAATCTGTATCCATAAAAGATTTTGTTTTTTCTTTAGCTTTCACCCGTTTGGCTGTTTTTAGTTTGGGCAGAAAAAACCATTGCTCCGTTTTCCCATTCCGATAAACCCAACTCAATAACCCGGTACCTTTCACAGTTAAGGGTTTTTTGAAACGTGCTAAAGATTTTGATTTGAATTTCCCTTCATCATAATTTTTTTTAAAACTGGTGAATTCACGAATTTTTATTTTTTCTTTCCCTCGTTTTACGCGGACAATTTCTAATTTAATATCTGAAACCGATGTATTTGGTTTTAGTGTGTTTAACACTTTTTCCATAATCTCTAATGCGGACAAATCCTGTGCCATCATAGAAGAAGAAAATAAAAGTATGTAAATAAATAACCGTTTATTTAGAGTTGGATTCACTAGGTCTAATAAATAACAATGAAAGGGGAGTTAATAAAATGCTCATTATGGACATGGTTAAGTAATCTTTGTGATATTTCAATTCATAATATCCGGCAATTTGAAGACAAATAAATACGTATCCGATCAGAATGAAATCAAAATATTGATTACTCAAATTGAGAAGGGATTTCATAAAGGAATTCCCGGTCATTGGATTTTCAAACCCTGCTAATCCGATACCATAGATGACAAGAGATACTGAGATTAGCAAAAATACGACACTTATGAATTTATCTTTTTGTTCTGTGTTCATCGATAGAGGAATTTAGGATTGATGAGGCTAATTAAAGCAGGCAAAGTTGCCAGTGCGCCAAATAAACATAATGAGATGGAACCCATAACCAGTATACCAAATGTCTGAACAGGAACAAAGACAGAAAAAAGCAATGCAGAAAATCCAATAATAACAGATAATCCATTAAACAAAATTCCCTTCCCGGAAATTCGTAATGTGGTTGCAATAGCATCATCCAATGAATCTCCACTCTTAATGTGTTCACGTAAGTGCCACAGGAAATGGACTGTATAATCTACGCCAACACCCACCAAAATTCCCGTTAACATGGATGTTGTCATATTTAAGGGAATATCCAAATAACCCATGAGTCCAAACATCATAATAACAGATGCCACCATGGGTAGCGTGGCTAGAAGTCCACCCGTAACAGATCGAAAGACTAAGGTCATAATAAGTAAAATCATAAAAATAGAAAAGCAAAGACTTATCAATTGTCCTCGTACAACCATTCGGGTTAATACGCCCAACAACGCAGCACCACCCGTCAGTTCCATTGGTAATTCATCATAGAAGTTAGCATAAATAAATTGGTCTGTATCCTCCACAATTTCTGCAATAGCGAATGTTTGTACTTCTTTGAGTCGTAAAAATACCTGAGTAAAAGTGGGATTTTCCATATCATCTAGGATCAAGTCAAAATCATCTTCACCACCAGTAATAGAATATAAAAACATATATTGCGAAATCAGATCCCGATCATCTGGAATAACTTCATATGCAGGGTTATTGCCGTTAAAACCAGCATGCATTTTCTTAATCACATCTACAATTGAATATGACTTGGTTACTATCTTGTGTCTTGTCTTGATATGGTCTGTGAGCTTTTCAATATTGTGTAGCGTCTCAGGAGAAAAAATATCGCCTTCTACAAGAATTTGCATTTGTGTTGATCCACCAAAAGCATCGCTAATCTTTGTATTGGCGACTCGCAACCTGGATTCAGACGGGAAATAATGATCAGGGTTCGTATCCACTTTTAGCTCATTGATTCCCATAGATAACCAAATACCTCCTGAAAGTAAAAGAATCAAAACAGGAATCCTGAACCGAGTAAAAACTCTACCCGACCTTACTAATAATTTATTGATACCTGAAAAACTGTCTTTTTTATTTAAATAAGTTGGACGCGGCACAAGCACCAGAATGGCAGGAATCAACAAAACACTTAGTATAAATGCCACCAGAATACCGAAAGAGATCAACAACCCCATTTCTCGGACTCGTGGCAAAACATGGAATAAGAGACTTAAGAAACTGATTATAGTTGTAAGACCTGCCAGAAAAATTGGAACACCCAATTTGCGTATGGTTTTACGCAAGATACTCCCTCGAGTGGCTTCCGGATCTAATATAGAGAATTCATAATAATGGGAGATAATATGAATACCATAGTTATTTGCAATAGCAATAAGCATAATTGGGATTAATGTGCCGATAAAAGCCACGGGCATATCCAACCAGCCCATAATTCCAAAAGTCCAAATTATAGAGAAGCCCACTACGAAAAAGGGTAAGAAAACACCAGTCCAACTTCTAAAAGAAATCATTAAGAGAAG
>JABHKE010000083.1 GCA_018692355.1 Fidelibacterota bacterium | reverse complement strand
GATATTATGATTAAATTTGCTGGCTTTTAATCATAATATTTAAAGGAAGTCCACATATGCCATCAGTGAATATTATAGGTCACGGTGATGATTTATCTGTTAATGGAATTCGAATTGGTGACCTTTCTCCGGCAGCCCACGAAGCTATTGATAAAGAAAAAGGTGGGCACAATTATTCTCCGCTAGAAAATGCAGTTGTTTCTCATGTAAAAGACTCTTCTACTTTAATAGTGCGAAAACCTGACCCAAAAGAAATTGATAAATATATTGAATCAGAAATTATTGATGGTTTATGTTGCTATTCTGCGGTCAACCAGGGACAACTTAATCAGACTATTGTTGACGCCGTTGTCACGCATCTTACGAAAGAAAAATTACCCACGGTACCCCGTTCCATTCGTCATAAATATATGAGTGCTTTTCTTCTTGCTACGACTGGCATCACAGGGATGGATCGAGTCGTTCCCAAGGTTGCTGGTGTGGAAGCACCGGAACTGATGTTTAAGATCGCCCGTCGGTGGGGATACAGAATTAAAGGAATCCCTGAGGGTGAAGCTATAATAGTTGCAGCAAAAGGGAATTTTCACGGACGAACCATGACCGCCATATCATTATCAGATGATGATCTATCGAAAGAAGATTTTGGACCTTTTTTGACAGGCATAGAATTGGTTCCCTTCAATGACTGTGATGCACTTGAAGAATTGTTTGAAAAAAAAGGTGATCGAATCGCAAGTTTCATGGTAGAACCAATACAAGGAGAGGCTGGGGTTATAGTGCCTGATGATGATTACTTCCCCCGGGTTTCTGAATTGTGTAAAAAGCACAATGTTCTTTTAGCTATGGATGAAGTGCAGACCGGTTTTGGAAGAACGGGAGAGAATTTTGCGCACCAACTATTTGGTGTAAAACCAGATCTTATGGGCTGCGGTAAAGCTGCAGGTGGCGGTATTCTTCCGGTTTCTTTTGTTGCAGGACGGGATGAAGTTATAAATGTTTTAACACCGGGATCTGAAGGTTCTACCTTTGGCGGTTATCCATTGGCTGCCGTGGTTGGAACTTATGCTATCAAAGTCCTTGTTGACGCAAAGCTTGCAGAAAAAGCCAAAATAATGGGTGATAGATTGGTTGGTAATATGAATGCTATTAAAGGTGATTATCCAGATAAAATCAAAGAAGTTCGCGGTCGTGGACTACTCACGGCATTTGAAATGTACGATGAACCATATTTAGATGGCCATGCTGTTTCTGTAGGCTTATTGGATCATGGTGTTTATGCGAAGGAAACACACCATTCAACTGTCCGACTAGCGCCGGCATTAACAATTAATGAATCTCAAATAGATATTTTATCAGAAGCAATCAGATCTGTTGTAAAAAGTTTATAGTTTATTAGGTGATTTTTAGAATTTTGAAAAATGATAATCATAGTTAAGGATAATTAATGGATATTTTAAAACAACTTGGTATAGAAGAAAATAACTTTGGTGCTTGTGCAGGCCCCGGACACTGGAATGCCACAACGAAAGAAGGGAAAGTTGATTCAATTAATCCTGCAAATGATAAGTTAATTTCATCGGTTTATCACTGCTCCACAGATGATTATGAGTCTGTAGTTCAACAATCACTTGAAGCTTATAAAGAATGGCGGAAAGTCCCCGCACCAGAACGAGGTCAATTAGTTCGTCAAATGGGCAATGCGCTTCGGGATTATAAAGATCCTTTAGGAAGTTTGGTTTCTCTGGAAATGGGAAAAATAAAACAGGAAGGCGATGGTGAAGTTCAGGAAATGATTGATATTGCTGATTTTGCTGTGGGTCAATCCAGAATGCTTTATGGAAATACCATGCATTCTGAGAGAAAGGACCATAGGATGTATGAACAATGGCACCCATTGGGAATCGTTGGTGTGATTAGTGCATTCAATTTCCCTGTGGCAGTATGGAGCTGGAATGCATTTCTGGCTGCAATATGTGGAAATACAACTATTTGGAAACCTTCTTCCACAACACCACTTTGTGCAATTGCGGTTCAAAATATTTGCAATGAAGTTCTCTCGACTAATGATGCACCACATATTTTCAGTACAGTGATCGGTCCTGGTTCAAGTGTGGGCGAAACTATGATTAATGATTCTCGGGTACCAATGGTATCCTTTACGGGTTCCACTCGAATGGGACGTCATGTGAGCGAAGTCGTTTCAAAACGCTTTGGCAAAACCATTCTTGAGTTAGGTGGAAACAATTGCATTATTGTGGATGAAACTGCAGATATGGATCTAGTTATTCCTGCCATAGCTTTTGGCGCAGTGGGAACTGCTGGACAGAGATGTACCAGTACTCGCCGAGTTATTGTTCACGATTCTAAATATGAAGAATTAAGGGATCGCTTGGTCAGTGCATATAATCAAGTCAATATCGGCAATCCATTAGAAGATGGAACGCTCATGGGTCCACTGGTGAATGAAAATGCAGTTTCGGATTTTGAAAAAGCTATAGAAAAAGCAGGAGCTGCTGGTGGAGAAATTCTTTATGGAGGATCATCTATCGAAGGTAATGGGAATTATGTTAATCCAACTATTATTAAAGCTGAAAATGAATGGGAAATCGTTCAGGAAGAAACTTTCTCATGTATCTTGTACATTATGACTTATTCTGATCTTGATCAAGCAATTGAAATG
>JABHKE010000188.1 GCA_018692355.1 Fidelibacterota bacterium | reverse complement strand
TGGGCTGTATTTAAAGCGACTGTCTTTAAGTGTATACAAACTTTCATTACCACATTTGGGGCATTGTTTACCATGAATAATTCTTTCTATGTTTTCAAGCATAACCAAGTGAATTTAACACTTGGTCCGAAAAATGCATAATCACCAAATGGAATTAAACCTAAACCATAACTTGAGAAATACGTCTAAATTCGAAGGTAAGAATCTGACCGCTTCATTGTTAAAAGTATTTGATGAGATAAATGCGTAAAAAAAATAAAAATATATCTGATATCACATTTAAAGATGCAAAGAACTATCTTATAAATGAACGTTATAAAATAAAAAAACAAATTCAATCTTTCATTGATTTACCAGAAAAGATGTTTGCCGAAATGGCACCAGTTTTTTCTGTATCAACGGGTAGAGCAGGAAGTGAACTTCTTGAAAAACTAATGAATGAGTCAAAAATAGGCAACGTATATCATGAGGCAAGGCCCTTGATGTATTATGGGTCTAAATTGGTGTTTGAAACCAATCAAGATATAAAATCAATACAAATTGCATATCTAAATGCCAGGTATGATCTTTTGAAAAAAGCTTACTTAGAAGAATGCCGGTATATAGAAACTAATAATCGAAATACATTTTTTATTAGAGCCTTGAGTGAACTTTTTCCAAAATCAAAATTTATCCACTTAGTCCGTCATCCTGGTGATTTTGTAAGGAGCGGCATAAGAAGAAAATATTATAAAGGTAATGAGTATGATGATAGTAGGCTCACACCAATAGTTATTGAAGAAGCCTATAATAATTGGAACGAGTTCAGTGATATTGAGAAAATTGGTTGGCTATGGAATACTACAAATAATTTTATTGAAAAAGAAAAATTACATTTAACGGCCGATAGAGTTTTATTGATAAAGTCAGAAGATTTATTTTCTAAACCAGAAACCTACAATAAGATATGTAAATTTATAAATGAGCCTACACCTAAAGACTCTATTATAAAATCAATTATTAAAAGGCCAACTAATAAGCAAAAACAAAATTCTTATCCTAAATGGAATGATTGGAATGAAAATGACAAACAATTATTAATTAAAATGACACCTTTGGGTACAAAATATGGCTTTTGGAATTAGGATTACAATATGATGAAAAGGATAAAGCAAGTTATTTTAAAACTATTAGATAGAATGCTGAATAAAAAGAATTTTAAGATAGTACCCTTTTACCAGTATGAAGGTCAACTTGAAATTGTTAAATATGATTGGATAAAAAAATTAAATATTGAAACAATAATTGATGTCGGCGCGTCATATGGGCAATATTCTACAAAGGCAAGATCACTATTTACTAATTCAACTATTTTTGCATTTGAACCTTTGCCAGAATCCTTTGAAAAATTAAAAAAATCTTTTTCTAAAGATGCAAAGTTTTTCCCTTTCCAAATTGCTATGAGCAATTTAGTTGGGGAAGTTAATTTTTTTAAAAATCAACATGTTGGCGCATCATCATTATTAGAAATGACAAATTTGCACAAGGTCGCGCATCCATATTCAAAAAACTATGATAAAATAATTGTAAAATCAAACACACTGGATAATTTCTTTAAAAATAGAAAATTGGAAAATAATATACTTTTAAAATTGGATGTGCAAGGTGCTGAGTCAAGTGTACTGGAAGGTGCAACGGATTTACTGAAGAAAGTTAGATTAATATATTCCGAAATCAGCTTTAATGAATTATATGAAGGTCAAATGTTCATAACAGAGATAATATATTATCTTAAAAATTTTGGATTTAGGTTTGTAGGCATTGAAGATGTTTCACAAAGCCTTAAAGATGGTGTATTTTTACAGGGAAATGCATTTTTTATTAAAGATGAATAATAAAAAGGACTACACAAAAATAGCTCATATTATTAATCCAGTGGTAGTGGAAAAATCTTCAGATTTATTCTATGCTCAACCAATTACTATTAAATCAATGTTTGAAGCTCGAATGTTTTCACATAATGGGGTAGATGTTAAGCTTTTTGCTGCTGTTTATCCGGAAGATGAAATTTTAGTAAATAAGGACTTTGATAAAATAATATTTTTATCAAAGTCAGTGTTAGACTTAAAAGAATTTAATATCAAGCGCAAACTGCCATTAATAAAGGATATCCTGGAAGGCCTTTATAATAATTCTGATGCTGAGTATTTTATTTATACAAATAGTGATATTGGATTGCAACCCTATTTTTATAATTACATAAAAGAATTAATTGATTTGGGTTATGACGGATTATGTATAAATCGCAAAACTATTCCAAAATCAGTAGACAGAATAGGAATGCTGAAAGTTGAAAACTTATCGCTAATTTATACTTTAGATGGTAATAAACATCATGGTATAGATTGTTTTATTTTTAAAAGAAGTATTTTGAAAAAATTTAATTTAGGTGATATGTGTATTGGATTTCCACCAATAGGGACTGCCCTGAAAGAAAATATAGAAAAATATTCAACGAGTTTTTACTGGGAAAAAAACGCTAATGCTACTTTTCATTTGGGAAGTGATCGTTCTTGGAAAAAACCTAAAATATTCTCAGATTATTTAAATCATAATAAGCAAGAGTGGCAAAAAATTGACTCAAACATTGGAATGACCTCTCTAATTGATAAACTAAGGTTTGAAAAAGGTTTTTTGGGGAAAATAAAGATTTTATTAAAAAATTTATGATTTTTATTTCTACATTAAAGGTTTAGTTAATTCAGAAGAATATTTTGAATTATTTAAAACATTAGGTGATTATGCATTTTTTGGACCAAGTGTTAAATTCACTTGGTTATGCTTAAAATTACAAAAAGAATTAGTCAGGGAAAACAATATCTAAAATGTGGAAATGAAATTTATTTTAATTCAAATTGTAATAAAAAAAATAAACAAACATTATGGCTCTTCGACCGTCCATTATAAAATTAGGGAAAAATTCACTTATATTTGGGGTTGGAAATATTTCCACCAAATTTGCAACATTTTTTCTTATCCCTGTATATACAAAATATTTAAGCCTTAATGAAGTTGGTACTCTTGCATTAATAGAGTTGCTCGAATCATTCTTATCATTGTTAGTTCTATCGGGTTTAATTCAACCTTTATGGAAAAGACTTGGCTCTTCTAATGAGGAAGAAAAAAGTAAAATAATCTTTTCAGCATGGATTGGATTACTTATTTCTGTATCCATTATTTCTATAATTATTATTTCATATACAACAGAAATGGAAGCTTTCCTTGGATTGAATGCTACTACCTATGACAGACTTTTGAATATTGTGATTTTTGGAATATTTTGTCAAGTTAACGGTCAGTTCCTTTTGAATCAATTCCAGTATGATAATAAATCGATATATTACATTTTCTTCTCATTAATCCAATTATTATTAGTATTGGCATTATCAATTTATTTAACCGTTTTCAATGGCATGGGTCTACATGGGATAGTATACGCAAAAGCAATAGTTTCCGCATTAACATTTATTTATAGTACTGTTTATATTGTAAAAAATTATGTCTCTTTTCCATCGCTAATGATATTTAAGCAACTTATTTCATTTGGTTTTCCCATAATTCTTTTTGGACTTGCAACTCCAGTCCTTACTTTATCCGATCGGTTTTTTCTAAACTTATTTGTTCCTTTGAGCGTGATTGGCATCTACAGCATCAATTATAAATTTGGAATGTTAATTAATATGTTTCTTGTAGTTCCATTACAACGTGGATTAATACCTATGATTTACAAAGAAGGGATAAAAGATGAAATGATGCTAATATACAAAGATATATTATTCTATTATTTCATTGCAGGATGTTTCTCAATAATCGGAATTACATTTTTTATACGGCCCGTTATTAGTTTTATATCTAGTCCGGATTACCTTGAGGCAGCCTATGTTGTGCCATTTGTTGCTTCGGCTTATCTCATTTCAGGATTCCGGCTGTTTTTCATGCCAATAATTGCGTTAAAGGACAGAACAGATTTACTTGGAAAAGCAGCTATAATTGGAATAACAGTCTGCCTTGGTCTCAACTACTTTTTCATCAAAGAATTTGGGATTAACGGCGCAGTAGCAGTGACTGTTCTTTCCTATCTTATATTTACATTTTCAGTGTATTATTTATCCAATAAAATAAGCCTAATGGATTGGGACTGGCTACGAATTGTAAAAGTTACTTTATTGACTATTTTTATTATTTCAGGAGTTCATGTTGCAAAAAACCAGTGGGATGGTTTAGAATGGTTACTGAGTATTTTAGGCTTTGCCAGTTTCCCGGTAGTGTTGTTAGCATTTCGGATTATTGGCGAACGCGAAATAAATGGTGTAAAAATAGTTTTAAAAAAAATTATCAAGGTTTCAAAATAATGAATAGAAAATATATTCCCTTATTGATTGGGTTAATCACTGCATTATTTATTTGGAAAATGATTGTTTATGGTTATATCCCTATGGCGAATGATATGGTGGCTAATAAACCGATCAAAAAGTGGGTCAATTCCACAACTGAATTTCCCCAGTGGTTCCCAAATCTTTTTTCCGGAATGCCATCCTATGGTGGCTACATTTATACTCCAGGGGACCCCACTAAAACCATTTTAAATCTTTTATTTTTGAATCGTGGTATCAGGATCTGGTTTTATTTGACTTTGGGTGGACTGGGCCTATTTAATTTTATACGGTTTTTGGGAAAAAGTACTTTTCCTGCTCTACTTGGCGGACTTTCTTATGCTTTGACACCATATGGGTTTGGTCTGATTAATGCCGGTCACAACAATAAGATTATGGCTATGGCTTTTATTCCTTGGGTACTGATGGGTGCATTTCAGGTGATTCGAAAACCAACCCTAAAATCTGTCCTAATTTTGTCCTTAGTTACGGCACTCCAGTTATGGGCGAATCATCCACAAATAGTCTATTACACTTGGATGGTTATAGGCTTTTACTCGGTCTGGACATTGGTATTCTCTGTGAAAGAAAAATCATTTTCAGCCAAGGTTAGTGGGAAACAGATTAGCGGTATTTTAGCAGGACTGTTTCTTGCATTATTGATGGTTTCTGATCCATATATGGATATTTATGAATTCCAGAAACATTCGAACCGTGGGGCAAAATCCGTACTGGATCAAACAGGGCAAACAGAGTCCGGAACGGATTGGAATTATGCTACACAATGGTCATTTCACCCTAAAGAAACTATTTCGTTCCTTTTACCTTACCATTATGGGTTGCAAAATTTTTCAACGCGAGATATTAAATCAGCGGCTTATTGGGGATATATGCCTTTTACTCAATCCACACATTACTTAGGATTGGTCGCAATTATTTTTTCCATTTTAGGTGCATTATTGAAAAAACCAGAAAAATTAGAATGGTTCTTCTGGGTCACAACATTATTGGTGCTTGTGACAGGGTTTGGTTCATTTTTTCCGATTCTATATAAACCATTTTATTCCCTTTTTCCTTTTTTTTCAAAATTTAGAGTACCATCAATGATCTATGTATTACTGGCGGTAACCATCCCAATCCTTGCTGCATTTGGATTCGATTCATTAATGGAAAGAGTCGAGAAAAAAGATTCTTTTAAAAAAGTACTTTACGTAGCAGGCGGCATAGCAGGTTTGTCCATTTTATTCCTGATAATAGGAGAATCTGTTTTTTCTTTTAGTGTCGCAAAAGATGCGAGATACAGTCCTACTATCCTGCCACAATTGCAAAAGGTCAGATTTGAACTTTTCCAAAAAGGGTTATTATTAGCTTTAGCTGTGAGTTTAGGTTCCTTAGGACTGGTTTGGGGAATTATTCAGAAAAAAATAAATAGAGGAATGTTTGGTTACTTATTAATTGGTTTGGTTGTATTAGACTTATGGATAGTCAATGTTGAATTCCTTCATTTAAAACCGTCAAAAAATATGGATCTCTTATTTCAGGAAGATCCCATTATAAAATATCTTAACAGTGATGATGACCATTTCAGGATTTTCCCTGCGGATGAATTGAATTCCAACAAATACAGTTACTGGAATTTGGAAAGCATTGGTGGATATCACCCCGTAAAACTCAGGAATTACCAAGATCTTATGGATGCAAAAGGATTCAGCCGCCCTCAAATTTTGGATATGCTGAATGTGAAATACGTCCTAACTCGCAAAAAGATAAACAATCCTAATTTTATCACTTTGAAAGATGTACCCGGAATTTTTGAGAATATAAATGTTCTTCCTAAAGCATGGATCGTGGGAAATGTAAAATCAGTTGAAACCCAGCGAGAGTCATTAATGGAAACTCTATTAAACGGGTTTGACCCTTCCAATACTGCAATTATTTATAAATATCAAGGTGAACCATTGAACGGAATGGCATCCGGGCAAGTTGATGTCATTTCACGATCAGAGAACAAGATAAACATAATGTCTCAATCCGAAACAGGAGGGTTGCTTGTCCTGTCCGAAATCTATTATAAACCGGGTTGGCGTGCATATGTGAACGGGGAAGAAACACCGGTTTATCAAACAAATCATATATTGAGGTCTATTTACGTTCCTTCCGGTGAACATCAAATTGAATTTCGGTATGATGATTCATCCTGGAAACAGACACGTATACTCTCCAGAGTTTCTTTTCTGGCAATCCTCTTTGGATTTGGATGCATTTTGTGGAAAGAAAAAGAAAATTCAAAATTACTTCACTAGAAAGTTGATAAAATGAATCTTTATAAACATACAGGGAATATAAAAGCAGGACTTTTCATTCTTGGGATTACACTAATCATTGGCCTACTTACTTATACCCAATCTCTGGTTACAGAACTACGGAATGATAATCGCCAGATCGTCCGGCTCTATGCGGAGATCATAGCAAATATTATTCAAGATGACAATGATGCGAATTTGAATTTTGTTTTTGAAAATATTATCCAAAAAGTAAAATTTCCACTGATCCAGACAAGTCCAGACCATCACCCGCAAATGTGGAAAAATTTGCCTAAGTCTGCCAATACTCAGAGTAAAAGGGAACGGTTGATGAAAACAATGGACAAATTAAATGAACCAATTCCATTGATATACAGTGATGCTAATATTGGGGAAATTATATTTGGATATCTCCATTATGGTGACTCTAGAATTGTCGGCAAATTGCAATTGTGGACCTATTTCGAGATTGTTGCTATAGCAATATTCATATTCCTGGGGTTTACAGGTTTTTCTTTTATTAGGAACAATGAGAAACGGCACATTTGGGTAGGAATGGCACGGGAAACTGCCCATCAATTAGGGACGCCCGTATCAGCTCTTATGGGTTGGGTGGATTGGTTGAAAGAACATCCAGAAAAAACGGAAGAATTGATCCCTGAAATGGAAGCAGATTTATTGCGTTTGGAACAAATTGGACGACGTTTCAGCAAGATGGGTTCGAAACCTGAGATGGAAGAATTTGATCTTTCCGAGCGTGTGGAGCGTGTAGTGAATTACCTGATGAAACGGATGCCTTCACTGGGGAAAAAAGTGGAACTCATTAATGATATTCAACCGGGTATTTCTATCAAAGCAAATGGCTCTCTTCTGGCCTGGTCTATTGAAAATATTATTCGAAATGGGATTGATGCTATTGATAGGGAAGACGGTAAAGTGACAGTATCACTCCGAAAAGATGAAAATGCAATTAAGGTCCGAATTCAAGATAACGGAAAAGGAATTCCGAAAAAAGATTGGCGAAATATTTTTCGGCCGGGATTTAGCACAAAACGGGCAGGTTGGGGATTGGGCTTGTCTCTTTCAACCAGAATCGTAGAAGAGATTCACTCAGGGCGACTCCATGTTATTGAATCGTCTCCTAAGAATGGAACGATTATAGAAATTTCATTTTAGTTCAATATCAACTTCACTCAATCCACCAGATTAACAATTTTATGATCTTAATCTACATCCAATACCAAGATACGGTTTTGGTAGATTGCGAATAAAAAAATATAGAATGACTAAATAAAGCATTTTTTCTCATGAGTGGCTCCGCATGAAGTGTAGAACAAAATATATCCAAAATCAAATCACTGAACTCGTTGAGTTAATCTCATAGAAAAGGTAATTTCCACGCCAACAAATTAAGGAAATACAGTGGATTTTTTATACGCAGCAGCACAACCGGGGCAAGGCGGAGGCGGACTTGCCGCATTTTTTCCATTCATCGTCATTATGTTCATCATTTATTTTTTGATGATTCGACCCCAAACCAAACGCCAGAAAGAAAAGGACACCATGCGGGATGATTTAAAAAAAGGAAATAAAATCATCACCATGGGTGGTATTTATGGTACTGTTCAGGGATTTAAGGAAAAAGGCCGTCAAGCCATCATTAAAATTGATAATAACACAAATATTACAATCAACAAGACTGCCGTTGCCGGTTTAGCTGAAAAAATAAAAGATACAGAATTAGAACAAACCTAATGGCCGTCAAGAATATTGTTCATTACGGGGATCCGATCCTACGTAAGAAATGTGATTCGTTAAAAGATTTTTCAAACATAGACGATCTGCTAAATGACATGTTTGATTCCATGTATGAAGCGGAAGGAATTGGCTTAGCAGCGAACCAGATTGGCCTGGATATGAATCTTTTTATTATTGACGTAACCCATACAGAAGAAGCTGAAAACCATCATATATTTATCAATAGTGAAATTATCTCCAAGTATGGCGACGAGGGTGTTTACCAGGAAGGATGTTTATCCTTACCCGGAATATCTTTAGATGTTTTACGGCCGGAAAAGGTCACTTTGAAATATCAAACCCCGGATGAAGAATGGCATGAAGATGAATTTGATGGTTTGTTGTCCCGAGCTATTCAGCATGAAACAGATCATTTGAATGGTATTTATATTATAGATCGGGTGAGTGAAATTGAAAAGATTCAGTATCAGATGGAGTTGAAAGAATTAGAAAAAATATCCAAGAAGCGTCATAAAGTTCAGTCTGGCAAAAAGGGGTTTATCCTTTAATCATTTATTTCAGTTTTGCATGGGAGTGACCTGATGCGCGTCGTCTTTATGGGAAACCCTCAATTTGCTCTCCCAACTTTAACAGCTCTTTTATCTAGCCAGCATGATGTTGTGGGCATTGTATCCAATCCGCCTAAACCCATGGGTCGTGGTCGTAAATTGAAATCCACTGCTATTGGTCAATTTGCGAAAGAAAATGATCTCAATCTCCTTCAATCGTTAACACTGAAATCTGATGAACTTCATAATCAATTATCTGTATTGAATCCGGATATTTTTGTGGTTGTGGCTTTTCAAATTTTACCAAAATCATTGATTGATCTACCAAAATTTGGCGCTTTGAATCTCCATGCATCCTTATTGCCGAAATATCGTGGCGCAGGGCCGATCCAATGGTCACTTATGAATGGAGATAAAACAACCGGTATTACGGTTTTTCAAATTATGCCAAGTGTAGATACAGGAGACATATTATTACAGGAAAAAATGGATATTTCCCCTTATGATAATATGTTGACATTGGGAACGCGGCTTAGCACAATTGGAGCAAATTTGGTTGTAAATGCATTAGATGGCATTGAAGCAGGTTCTCTACAACCTATTATTCAAAATAATAATAATGCAACTCATGCACCAAAAATTACAAAAGAGATGAGAATTATTAATTGGTCTTGGGCTGCTGAAAAGATACATAATTGGGTCCGGGGTTCATCACCTCATCCTGGAATGTCAAGCACTTGGAAAGGGAAACGAATGCGTATTTTCAATACGCGTGTTGTGGATGAAGGTGTCATTTTAGGAGATGGAATAGTATTTAAGGCTGATTCTGAAGAAATATTCGTGGATACCGGTGAACATTTATTAGCTTTTTCCGAAATTCAGTTAGAAGGGAAAAAACGAATGAGTGTGTCTGATTTCATGAAAGGGAACAACATCCAAATGGGAGATAAGTTGGGCGAATGAAACAGGATGCTCGTTTTATATCTGTGAAGATCCTAAACCGATTCGAAAAAAAGAATGAACAATTGGTTATGTCACGGAACCAGGTTTTTTCTAGTTTTAAACCTGAATCTATAGATAAATCCCGAGCCATGGTTTTGACAAATGAAGTCATCAGGCTTAGAGACCGCTTGGATCTTATGATTGAAGATGTCTCCGGACGAAAAATCAATCGCTTGGATCCGTCATTGCTTTCCATTTTACGAGTTGGATTTTATGAGATTATTTATGATGAATCCATCCCAGATTATGCTGCGGTAGATTCCTTGGTTAACTTGACAAAGACTGTTTTAAGCCGGAAAGCATCTAAATTGACCAATGCGGTGCTGAGGAACTTAATCAGGTACAGGGATAAAGATTCAAATTGGGATGAGTCATTAAAGAAAAAGCCAAAATGGGTTTCATTGCCGATCTGGCTCCAAAAAAAGTGGAAATATCAATTTGGTGAAAGTGGATTTTTTGCATTAGTTAATTGCATTAATCAAAATCCAAAAATATTTGTCAGAGTTGATTTGACCAAAAATACTGTGGATGATGCAAAGGAATCCCTCCTTGAATCGGGAATTGAAGTAGAAAATTATTCCGATTCATTTTTAAAGATTTTGACCGGTTCCGGAAAAATATTTTCTACAGATCTTTTTCAATCTGGGCAAGTTTCAATCCAGAATCCAGCGGCAGGTGCCATTGTGGAATTTTTAGATCCATTAGAAGGAGAAATTGTTTTAGATGTTTGTGCTGCGCCAGGAACCAAATCACTTTTTATTGCAGAAAGAGTAGGAGAAAAGGGAAGAGTTTTGGCATCAGATTTGGATCAATTAAGAGCAAACCGTGGAAAAAATGATCTGGATCGACATAGACGGAAAAATATTGAATGGAGTGTGAAAGATGCTACACAGGATAATTTCATCATGGCTGATAAAATATTGATTGATGCACCTTGTACGGGAACAGGAGTGATCGGCCGCAAACCGGATATCCGTTGGCGACGCAAACCGAAAGATATTTCTGACATGGCGACTTTGCAAATGAAGCTTTTGAAGCATATGTCTCAATTCTTGAATGATGGGGGAACTTTGGTCTATGGAACCTGTTCTATGGAACCGGAAGAGAATTGGAACGTGGTTGAACAGTTCCTTAAGTTAAATGCTGACTTTAAGTTGATGACAGGGCCATCTCAGGTGATGCCCGATTGGATTAATGAAATGGGATGTTTAAGTACTTTTCCACACATCCATGGCGTTGATGGGCTGTTTGCAGCAAGGATCACACGATCATGATTAAAAAAATAGCTAGTTATATTGCCATATTTGGGAGTTTATCCCTATTGGCCATCCTGTTGTTTGATGTGGTCGTCATGCCTGGATATGTGCGTATGAATGAAGGACGATATATGGTAAATGTGACAGGAAAAACACTTCAACATGCCATAAAAGTTTTGGAATCTGAAGGATACAATGGCCTTGTCTCTGATACCTTATATTCTGCTACATACGAAGCTGGAACAATCGTGGACCAATATCCATTACCGAATACGAGAGTGAAAGAGGGCCGCACCGTTAGACTTAAAATTGCCCATTTAGAAAGAATGGTTTCAATTCCAGACTTGATTGGGAGATCTATTCGGAGTGCGGAATTAATGCTTGGTCAATCCGGATTGGAGATAGATACGGTTTATAAAGAATTTAATTCAGATGTTCCTTCGGGCAATGTTACGTGGCAATATCCTAAAGGAGGAGACATGTTAAACAAAGGTATGGGGCTTCATCTGACTGTGAGTCTGGGTGTCCCGCCAAATTTTTATCAAGTTCCTAATTTGTTTGGGTTGAGTAAGAAAAAAGCTGTTAATGATCTACGAAAAGCCGGATTCTCTGTCGGGAAATTATTCTATCGCCAAAACGAAGACCTGATCCCATACACAGTTTTAGATCAATCCATTCCTGCGGAAACAGTTTTGGAAGAACCTTCAACCATCGATTTGACTGTAAGTGTTCTGGATATGCAGGATATTTTTAACCAAATGATTGATAAGTGAAATCTATCCCAACTAACGAGGTCACTCGGAAGATTCTTCATCTTTTTTCATCCATTATTCCATTGGGATATGTGTGGTTCATCCAGGATAAAGAGATTATGGTTGTGTTATTAGGTTGTTTGAGTTTAATTGCCATTCTATTAGAGATCAGCCGTAAAAAATGGGATATAGTAGAATCCTTATTTGAAAAACATTTCAATTTTATGTTACGCCAAAGTGAATTTGATGAGGCCCTGACCGGTGCAACATGGCTTTTATTTGGAAGTACCATCACCCTTTTCCTTTTTCCGATAGAAATTGCAGTCCCTTCGCTTTTATTTTTAACTGTGGGTGATGCATTTGCGGCGATCATTGGGAAAGGGATACCCGTCGGAAAAATTGGTGACAAACATCTTTCAGGAACCATTGCTGGCATTGTGACTTCATGTGCTATTGCCTTATGGATTAATCAACATTTGCCTGGTGAAATTATCATCCTGAGTTCAGTGGCAAGTATGCTTGTAGAAGTGGCACCTATCCCCATGAATGATAATCTGACTATTCCACTCACCGGAGGACTCGTCATGAGTTATGGGATGATGGCTTTATGACAATTCTTTCCCCATCCGCACTTTGGTTTCTTGGTGCAATCAGTATTCCCATCATAATCCATTTATTGAGTCGACTTCGAATCAATAAAGTTGAATTCAGTACGGTTCGATTTATCAAACAATTGGAAACAAGTTCCATCCGAAAGATCAAATTCCAACAAATCTTATTATTATTGTTGAGAATGTTGGTGATTGCATTTCTGGTTATGATGATGACACAGCCTGTTACCCAGGGATTTATGCCTGGTTGGCTTGCGGCTGAACAAGATGCGCGGTTGATTCTGGTGATTGATAATTCTGCAAGTATGAGTGCAAAGGTTGGCAATCAATCTTTCTTTGAACTTTCCAAAAAAGAAGCGCTTGGATTATTACCATCATTTAATAAAGAAACTCAGATTACCCTTGCACAAACATGCCCACCCAAAACAATCTTTAAGGGACAATCTAATGATCCGGACTTGCACGCATCGATCCAGAGTATTCAACCTACAGTAGATTATGATGATCTATGGGCCAACTTGAATCATTTGTTGAAGGATGAAACTATTGTTGAACCGATAAAGGAATGTGTGATTTTCAGCGATTTTATGTATCGTCCCGATTCTACCCTTATGGCAGGGATTCCAAATTTTGAATCATGGAAATTCTATTTTATTCAACCGGGTACTGTATATGATAATCTTTCTATCCGGTCTGTCTCTTCATTAAACCGGATCAAAACTATGAGCCAGTTGGTGAAATTGAATACGCGGATTGAAAATTCAGGTGAATTGCCCAAGCCCAATGTTCCTCTGGAACTATTGTTTAATGAACACCGGGTGGGTCAGGTGGTTTCTGAAATTGAATCGGGGAAGGAAAAAGAATTTCAGTTCCAGGCATACCCTGCAAATATGGGTATTGTTCAGTGTAGAGTTTCATTACCAAAAGATAACTATGATTTGGATAATAACTGGTTCCTTTCCATGTCCATCATGGAACAGATCCGCTGTGGTATAATTGGCGCTAATTCTGATGATGTAGCCATGTTAGAGATGGTTTTGCGTGCCATTGATCCCCAACGCCAATTTTTATCTATTGAATCCAGAGTCCAACCGGAATTGAATCGATTATTTTTGGATGATGTTGATGTTGCTCTTATTCATAATCCTAAAAATATAACAGAAGAGGGTGTAAAGGATCTGGAAAAATTCCTTCGGTCCGGCGGCGGTGTTATTTGGTTTCAGGGGAATGAAGATGGCTCTGAATTCCACCCGGATATTTTTGAGAAGATAGGGTTCCCCTTCCCTGAAAAAAGAATGAATGCAGGTCAGGGATTTTTTTCCACCCAAATTGCTGGAGAATATTCCGATCTTCTTCAGGATCTTCAAGTAAGAAACTTGGATAGTGAATTACCAGAAGTATTCAATTATATCCAAACAAAATTGGATGTAAAGCAAAAAGTACATTGGACATTGAATAATAGTGATCCACTATTGATAGAATTTTCGAAAGGGAGTGGTTCGATCTTTTATTTCTCAACATTATTGGATCTTCGGTGGAACGATTTACCTATTCGTGGGATGCTGGTCCCTCTTATTTATCGTTTACTGGTCCTGACAGGGACGGATGAGATTAACACATCTTCTGTAAAGATCAATGAGCCAAAATGGATCTCTGTTGAAGAAAAGTATCTTCGGCACAAATGGGAAATTGTATCACCGTCGGGAATAACGGAAATGATTGTTCCTGATTATGATCGGGAAGGAATCAATATTTCATCCACAGAAGAATTGGGTGTATATACTGTTTATTCAAATGGTGAATTATTTACATCATTTCCAACACGGCTCCATGACCAGGAATATATTCAACCCCGTTTCTCCCAGAATGATATTGAATCGATTCTAACTAGTAGTCAGACCCGATGGCTTACGTTAAAGGACGAATTCTCCCAAGTGTTTTTGGAGACGCGACAAGGGAAATCACTGTGGAAGATATTTTTAGCATTGGCAATCTTATTTTTACTGGCAGAATCTATTATTGGACGGCCTATAAGAGCTAATATGAAGGCTGAAAATTCATGATTGAACGGAATAATGTTGGTCAGGAAAAGGCTCTATTGGTTGGAGTAATCCAGCCAGGGATGACTGAATCGCAAATCCATGAACATTTAGATGAGTTAGAATTACTCGCTGAAACGGCTGGTGCGAAGATTGCGGGACGAATTACGCAACGTGTTTCCAAGATTAACCCTGCAACCTTTATTGGAAAGGGGAAAGCAGAAGAACTCCTGAACCAGGCGAAAGAATTGAATGTTAAACTCATTGTATTTGATGATGAATTGAGTCCTGGTCAGATTAAGAATTATCATAAAATTTCTGAAAATGTGAAAGTATTGGATCGCAGTGGTCTCATTCTAGATATTTTCCAGAAACACGCAAAAACCAAGGAAGCACGGACCCAAGTTGATTTAGCTTATATGGAATATTTGCTCCCGAGACTTACTCGCCAGTGGACACACCTGGAACGACAGATGGGCGGTATAGGAACACGAGCAGGAATGGGGGAAACCCAGATAGAAATCGATCGCCGTTTGATCCGAACACGCATCTCTAAATTAAAAAAAGAATTAACTCGGATCGAAAAGGAACGGGATACACAAAGTTATAGAAGACAATCTGAATTCCGGGTTTCATTGGTGGGATATACGAATGCGGGAAAATCTACTTTATTTAAAGCATTAACGGGCTCTGATGTGTATATCCAGGATCAGTTATTTGCCACATTGGATACAACTGTTCGCCAATTAAAAATAGATGAATCCCATCCAATTCTCTTAAGTGATACGGTTGGATTCATCCGGAAATTACCTCATAATCTTGTGGCATCTTTTAAGAGTACCTTAAAGGAAGTATTAGAAGCGGATCTGATCCTTGTCATGTTGGATATTTCATCTTCCCAGATTGAAGATCATTTTCAAACCATCGAGAATGTTTTGAAAGATATGGGAGCCCAGGAGATCCCGCAAATTCTTGTTCTTAATAAAGTGGACTTATTAACTGATGGAAATATGATTGAAAAAAGGCAGCGAGAATTTCCTGATGCAGTTACCGTATCTGCTAAGCAGCATTTGCGATTATCGGAATTGAAGTCACGTATTCTTGGAAAAATGGAAGAAAATTTTCAGACTATTGATCTTGAATTTCCCTATGATCAGGGTAAGACCATTGCCCATGCGCAGGAAGGTGTGGAAGTTTTAAAAAGAGAATATGAAGAAGATAGAGTGAAATTGAAAATACGAGGGAGTCAATCACGAATTAACCAGATTTTATCGGCAGTGGAATAAAAAAACGGGCAGATTGTTTTTTTGGGACCATTCTTTGTTTAATGAATGAAGGGAGCCTCTCGAAGACAGCAAACTTCCTTTACCCGGCAATTGCAGAGAAGGCCTGTTTTTTGACACCGAAGTACAGCACCCAATTATGAGTATAGATCCAAAAAATGCAGAACCCGCCCGTTAAACTTTCAAAAATCTGATAAAATATTAGGTTTTTTTATTTCTAAAAAAAACTAATTTATTTATTAAACCTTAAGAATTATTGGGGATGGCCAATTGCCCCTCTGAATCCGCCACGATGACAGCTATGGATGCATCACCTGTTACATTCACCACCGTTCGCATCATATCAAGAATTCTGTCCACACCAAGAATTAAAGCAATCCCTGCACTTGGGACGCTCACTGCTTCTAAAATGATCACCAGCATGATAATACCGGCGCCGGGTACAGCTGCTGTACCTATGGAAGCCAGTACTGCTGTTAAAATAATGGTGAGTTGTGCACCAATTCCAAGTCCCATTCCAAGAGTTTGGGCAATAAAAACCGCAGCCACGGCCTGGTACAAGGCTGTTCCATCCATATTGATGGTTGCTCCCAGGGGAAGAACAAAGGAAGAGACTTCTTCCGAGACACCTAATTCTTCTTCACAACAGTCCATAGTAACTGGCAAAGTGGCACCGCTTGAACTGGTTGAAAATGCCAAAAGCTGTGCAGGCGCGATACCTTTGTAAAAAGTTTTTAGTGGCATTTTCGACATAAATTTCAAAAGTCCGTTATAGGTGATTCCTGCATGGATGATAAGCCCTAAAATAACTGCAATCATATAATACCCTAATGCGCCAAGTAATTCTAAAACTTGGGAAAGATCATCTCCGGCTATTTTATTGATCGTTTGGGCAATCAATGCGAAAACACCTACTGGAGCCATGAGCATAATCAGATCTACCAGTTTGATCACAACATCATTTAGACCTTCAAAAAAATCCAAAACGGGTTTCCCTTTATCTTTTGGAATTTGGATCAATCCAATTCCAACAAAAATGGCAACAAAAACGACTTGGAGCATATTCCTGTTACTGGATGCTGAAGAAAAGAAATTACTGGGCACCATATCCACAATGGGCTGCAATGGTCCGCGGTTTTTTACATTCTGTGCAGAACCTGCACGGGCGGATGCATCTTCTTTATAGGTTTGCTGGAGTTTCTCTTTCATTTGGTCTGGAACTTTGTCACCCGGTTGCAGCACATTAACTGAGACCAGTCCAATCGTGACAGCCACAGCGGTTGTGCTTACATAAATACCGATAGTTTTTCCACCGATCCGGCTTAGCTTTTTCAAATCGGATAAAGATGCCACACCAGTGATCAACGAAGCCAAAACCAATGGAACTGCGATCAATTTCAGTAAACTCATAAAAATAGTACCGAAAGGAGCGATCCAGTCGGAAGTGAATGAACCCCATCCATTACCAGCTGCAATAATTCCGTAAACCAAGCCTAGCGTGAGCCCAATAATGATTTGCCAATGCAATGCGAGTTTTTTCATTTCTTATCCTTTCCTTTTTTAATATCGGTGTACGTCTCGTAGTACGCATCACCTGCATCCTGAATATTTGAAATAACTTTATTATTCTTCTTTCCGCCGCCAGACTTCAGGATACCGTGAAATACAGTATCAAAGAGATCTTGAATATGGGCTAAGGTGGATCCCAATTGTTTTGAAAATGATTTATTCATTCATGTATTTCATCGCCAGATCAAGACTGGTAGTGGGTTGTTTACAGGCGAAATCTTTACAGATATAAAATGTGGGTGATTCATTGATCATTACATGGTCTTTGGTCCATGGTGCAACCTTAACTAATGCACCTGGGTTTGACACATCCTTGAATAGTAAAACTTTATTTGGAGAATAGTTTTTACGAATGGCGCTGATTGTTTTTTGAGTTTCAGGGTCGTTAGAATCACCTACCAGTACCACTTCTTTTGGATTTTTGAAATCAAACATGAATGCTGTCATCATGTGAGCAAACCCAGTTGGAGATTGTTTGGCCTTATCTGTGAATGCTTTGAGTGTGCTATAGCCTAGATCTGTCCATTTAGTATTTCCTGTGATCTTCCCCAATCGAAATAAATTTAGTGCAGCGACAGAATTCCCGGAAGGAATAGCGCCATCATAGCTGTCCTTGGCTCGGATCATGAGTTTTTCTGCATCCTTGCTGCCAATAAAAAATCCACCATTCTGATCGCTGAAATCTTCAATCATGGTTTCTGTGAGTTCAAGTGCTGATGCCAAATAAGATGGATCAAAAGTGGCTTCATACAAATTAAGAAGTCCAAAGACCATGAAGGAATAATCGTCAAGATGGGGCTGTAGACCTGCCTTACCAAGACGGGAGCGCTTCATGAGCCTTCCATTGCCATCTCTCAAGGATTCCAGAACAAAGTTAACAGCATTTTTTGCAGCATCTATATAGATTTCATCACCTAGAACTTGTCCACCCTGCGATAGTGCAGCAATCATGAGACCATTCCAGTCTGTTAGAATTTTATCATCTTTTAATGGATGTATCCGTTTTTCTCGCACTTCAAATAATTTTTGCCGGGATTTTTCTATAAATGCATTGAAATCATCCAAGCTCATGTCTGCATTTTTTGCCAATGTTTCACGGTCATCCTGGAAATAAGGAATGTTATTGCCTGTTGTTTGTCCACTGGCTTCTTCAAAGAAATTTCCACCATTTATAAATCCAAAAGTCTTAGCAAGTTTCAGACCGTCATCTTCGCCTAGTATCTTTACCAATTCTTCCTGGGTCCATATATAAAAAATACCTTCTTCACCTTCGCTGTCTGCATCTTCAGCAGAATAAAAGCCACCGTCCTTGTCTGTCATATCCCGGAGAACATATGTAAATATTTCACGGGCAACATTTGCATAATTTTCATTGTTCGTTATTTGGTATGCTTCCAGGAAGGCCATGGAAATCATGGCTTGATCATAAAGCATTTTCTCGAAGTGGGGTAAAAACCATCGTTTATCTGTGGAATAACGATGGAATCCTAAACCGATATGATCAAATACGCCACCGAGCCGCATTTGATGGAGTGTCTTTTCCACCATGGTTTTTCCGGTTGCAACCCCAAAAAGTTTGCTGTAGCG
>JABHKE010000029.1 GCA_018692355.1 Fidelibacterota bacterium | reverse complement strand
GCAGTTCCATTTGATAAATAAATATTCACATCAAATTTACCAGAATCAACAAAACCGGATACCTTTAAGTCTATACCATCGCCTATTTCTCGGACTCTAAATCCGTTTGTGGGAATTTTTCCTGTTTCAAATCCCCAATCTCCTTTGAGATTCAATAAAAATATCGGAGGCATAAGAACAGGTAATTTAGAATATGCTTTAAAATCTAGTTTCTTTACTCGGATGCCCTTTTTCCGCGTGTCATTATCCTGCAACTCTCCAATGACTTCATACTTTCCGCCTACAGGAGTGGTAAAAGTCGAATAATGTTTTCGATTTTTTATACCAGATTTTGTGTGGGAATAATTACTGACCTTGATGGTATCTGTCCAAACTTGATGCCCTAAATCTTCACTTTTTTTCCCTTTTATTCCAATGGATGCCTGATATCCACTTTTAAATTCATCTCCTTCTTTAACAAACTGAAGTGCAAGAAAGGGAATTTCAATAAAAGTGACAATTTTTATTGAATCTGAATGGATCGCCTCCGCAAATGGGACCAAAACAAATTTTTCAACATTTGATTTGTTTTTTTTTGATCGCCCAATACTTTGTCCGTTCAAGTTGCTACTTAACACTACTAACATGAATATAATTATATTTTTAATCACAGATCTCTCTTCCATTTGAATTTTACCAAACCTTGAGATGAACCAAGCCAAAGCGTTTTTCCATCTAAATTCATTGCATTAACCTGTCCAATAAAAGGGAATGAATATTCACGTGTAAACCCTGTTTTTTTATTGATCCGAACCAATCCGTTTTCGGTGCCTAGAAAAATATGTTTTTGATTAACAGTAAGAGAATAGACAGTCTTTGCATGATATATACTGGACGGGAAAATAAGTTCCCAAACACGCTCTTTCAAGTCAAATTTAGCAATACCCATCTCACACACTACATAGACTACACGTTCAAATTCTTTTATTGCTGTAATTCGGTTCAATAATTCCGGGAAATCTTTTCTGCCAATATCCTTTGCCTGCCTAATCTGGGGATTCTGTTGGTTAAATACGAATACACCTGATCTGGAACCTATCCAAATATCATCATCAACACCTTCTATATCATAAATAGGGATATTAAAAAAAAGATTTTCAATCCCAATTGGTGATTCTCTCTGAGTAACTCGTTCAATTCGTCGAAGGCCAACAGATGAAGCTATCCAGATATGACTGGAATCACCATGAACATCCCAAATTGCCCCAGATGGTACGCCACGCTCCTCTCCTAAAGTTCGCCAGTAGTCATCTTTCATATCATAAACCAATATTATTTCCTTTCCACCAGCCCAAAGTTCACCATGGGAGACATGTATAGAATATACAGGAGTTGGGTTCATATTGATCGTCCCTTCAAATTCATATACAAAGGATTCATTCGATTGTGGGTTTATCCATGAAACGCCTTTGGACGAAACGAAATCAGAACTCCCAATCCATAAGGCATTTCCATCATCGAATAAGCCAACGACATCTGTATTAGAAATATCCAGTTTCAAGGGGAAAAATGTTTCCATGGTTGTTGTACCATGGAAAAAGGTCCCATCTCCACCGCCAGCAAATACATTACCATGACTTGCTATCAAGCCGGTGGTGATTTCTATCCTACGACCTAAAGGGTCAATAAACTCATCTCCGTTAAGAATCCAACCATCCATAGCAGAATAATTCATGAAGATTTCATGAAGATTAGATTGCCCAACATATTGTCCACTGCTCCAATGAATATCTAATTCGTCTGGCGTTGGATAAATCCCCACTAAAATGCCGGAAGAGTGATCCAGTTTTACATAAGACGATCTTGCCTGAAGCCAAATATAATTAGTGCTGGATCCAATGCGATTAATCCAATCATTTCGTGAAAGTCCTAAATTCTGAAGTTCTTTGGCATACCAATCACCTTCTCTAGAAAATGAATATTGTACGTGGTGCGGTGATGCAACCCAGATCAGTCCTGTACCCAAATCAAAATGAGTGGCTGTCACTTGATTATCTTTAAGTCCTTGAGCAGTAGTGATCGGCTCTTCAAAATTATTACTATATAAATTGAACCGTTTTAATCCACCCATTTCAGTACCAATATACGCAAAGGTGAATCCTTCCGTTATAGATGATATAGAGCCAGCGCCTCTGTACAAAACCCAATCAAATGGGCGAAACCGAGAATCGGGTTGCCCGATCAGTTGAGAAAATTGAGTAAAAAGTAGAAAAAAGAATAGGAAACGAAACATCATTCAATTGAAACTCAATCATGATGGTGGTTAACAATTTCCATCAAAGAATTCGTATCAATTGGAACTACACCAACTTCCTCACAAACTCTTCCAGCAGCTAAGTTGGCAAGCCAGGCAGAGTCATTTGGCTGACAACCACATACATCACTCAAAGCAAAAGTAGCAATGACCGTATCTCCCGCACCCGACACATCATGAGCAGCCCTGGCTTTCGTAGCAATCTGATAAAATTTATCTTTCGAAAAAAGGGACATTCCTTTTTCTCCTTGCGTTACCATGAGCAAATCAAATCCGTGTTGCGAACGAAAAGAATCGCCTGCTTTTTCTAAATCTGTTTCATCATCTATTCCGGTAAAAAATTCTGACAAATTTGGCTTAAACAAGCGAGCACCAGAATAAAATGAGAAATGATGCTTTTTTGGATCTACATAAACAGGTATAGATCTCTCACGAGTTTGATCCATAATCCATTCAATTAAACCTTTTGTAAAAACACCTTTATTGTAATCTTGTAGGATTACACCATCCATATCATCGAGCGAATTTGATATAGCCTGTTTTAGAGATTCTACTGTATCATCAGACGGTACAGTAATATTTTCCCGATCTAACCTCACCACTTGTTGCCCTTGGGCAATAATCCGGGTTTTTACAATGGTCTTCCGTTGAACTTCGGCCAATAATTGACAGGCGATTCCTTCGTCCTTCGACAGGATAGATTTAAGCTGTTTCCCGCTGTCATCCATCCCAATCAATCCTATGAGAGTCACTTTCGCTCCCAGTCCGTGAATATTACGAGCCACATTGGCAGCACCACCAGAATGGTGATCAGTCTTTTCAATATGTACAACCGGAACCGGCGCTTCCGGTGAAATTCGATCGACGCTTCCCAAAATATATTTATCTAACATCACATCCCCGATAACGAGAATATGCTTATCAGTAAATGAATTTAGGAGTGAAGTGACATTTATGTTCATTATTAGTATCTGATGAATGATTTAATCTTGAAAGGTTAGTAAAAATCATTGAACGATAAAACTATTTTTCCTGTCTCTTTCTATTTTTGCTCCTACTACGATTCCGGGTGTTTCTGTTACTTCGATTATCTTGATTCCGTTGCGGTTTCCTGGAAATTCCTGGTCTAATCTTAGAAATATGTCCATTGTCTAAATAGATCAAAACGGAAGCAAAGTTTTTCAAATGGACATCAGTCGGTGAAGACAAAACAAGTGTCGTACCAAGAGTTCGATTCATTTTAGTAAGTTGATTTCGGAATTCCTTTTCCATATTCGTGTTGAAAAATACACCATAGTCATCAATCAATAAAATCCGTGGATCTGTTTCACAGGCAAAGATCATCCCCAGCCAATGACGTTCACCCTGGGAAATTTTTCCAATCTTCCGACTCCATAGATTACTGAAACTTCCCCCGTTAAAGTATCTGTTCTCTATCACATTTTTTTTCTTTCCGAATTTTTGCGCTACGTAGTTTGAAACAGTTTGGTTGGATGCAACCAATTCAGAGTTATTTGTATAAAAAACTTCCTCATGAAAAATAATCTTCCCTAACCAGTTTGTCCGGTAGGGTTCATCATCATACAGAACAGTACCAGCTGACTGTTTTTCAACACCGGCAAGAATATTTAAAAGAGATGATTTCCCACTGCCTACAGTTCCAACAATACCATAGATTGTTCCAGGGTGAATTTCGAGTTTTCCAATCTTTAATGCTTGGTATGACCCATAAGATTTTTCCAAGCCATTGACATTAAATATCAATCTTTTTGTTTGTGCCATTATCTTTTCCTTTTTAGGCTGTTGCCCATGAGGAAAAGGAAAATATATTAAGCGATTACTCAGTTTCCTGTTCGAGCCAACGTTCTGCATCAATTGCAGCCATACATCCCGTACCTGCAGCAGTTACAGCTTGTCGATAAACATGGTCTTGTACATCACCACAAGCAAACACCCCTTCTAGATTAGTATAAGTAGTATCTGAGTTTGTAATGATATAACCTGCATTATCCAAATCGATGGATCCACTGAACAATTTCGTGTTAGGTTTATGGCCAATTGCCATAAAGATTCCATCGCATACGACATCTCGTTTTGCACCTGAAATTGTATCTTTCAACCTGACTGCCGTAACACCTGTTTCTTTCGTACCGATGATATCATCCACGTTTGAATTGTACTCAACTGATATTTTTGAATTTACCATAGCTCTATCAATCATGATCTTGGATGCACGAAATTCGTCTCTTCGATGAATTAAAACAACTTCAGAAGCAAATTTGGTTAAAAAGGTGGCCTCTTCCATAGCTGAATCACCGCCACCCACTACGAGCACTTTTTTATCTCGAAAGAAAAAACCATCGCAAGTAGCACAGGCTGACACGCCATGCCCCATCAATTCGGACTCAGATTCGAGCCCAAGAAGCCGAGCAGTGGCGCCGGTTGAAATTATGATCGCTTCTGCGGAATATTCATTGCTATCGGTCCATACTTTATATGGACGTTCAGAAAAATCAACTTTATCCACTGTTTTAAATAAGCATTCAGCACCAAAACGTTGTGCTTGTTTTCTGAATTCTTCCATCATATCCGGTCCAGTGATTCCATTAGGGAATCCTGGATAATTTTCAACATCCGTTGTAATGGTGAGCTGGCCGCCAGGTTGGGTGCCTTCGAAGACGAGGGGCTCTAAGTTTGCCCTCGCCGCATAAATAGCTGCAGTAAGTCCCGCAGGTCCAGATCCAATAATAATGACCTTCCGCTTCATTTCCCTTTTCGTTTCCTAATTAAATAATTTCGTCTAACATTGTAGTGATATTCCTTTTAGGAACAGCACCAACAATTTGATTTACAACTTTCCCATCTTTCATTATAAGAAGTGTGGGAATACTTCTTACACCATATTTCATGGCAGTATCTTGGTTTTGATCCACATCAACCTTTCCAACTTTGACTTTACCATTATATTCTCCTGCAATTTCATCAATCACAGGTGCAATAGCTTTACAGGGTCCACACCAAGTGGCCCAAAAGTCAATTAAAACTGGAATATTTGATTGAGAGACATCTGAATCAAAGTTTTGATCGGTAAATTTGTGTACGTTTTCAGACATAAGTCCTCCAATAATTAATAAAAATAAGCCTGATAACTTATGACATCTCTTTAATTCTCTGGAATAAAAATATTCAAATATTCTTTGATTAATTGATTTGAAGTGTATCAGGTAAAATATCAAATGGCAAATCTAAAAAATATGCTGATAAAGTAAGCGCTGAGTCTCCTCCATGCGCATCTATGAGTCCAATGGGAATTTGGTCGTGTCTGATTAATAGATAAGGTAATACTTCATAATCACCAAATGATAAATTTAGGCTATCACTCAGCAGGTAGTATGTCCATGTAATAGATTCATTCGCTTCATAGGTTAAATTTTGCAATTGATCTTCCACACTATTCCCTAATTGATCAGTTCCAATGAAACGATAAATAGTAACAGTCTCATTACCTGTCAGTTCCCGAAAGAATAACCCTGAATGGAAATCAGAACCATCCTCTTGTAAAATGTATTTGTAGGTATCTATTGAAACGGCTGAATGGGTTTCAAGATTAAAAGATACCCGTAAAGTATCTCGGGTTTGAATTGAATTTTTGTTAAAGTGAAGTATAACCTCTCCTGATAGGATTTTTTTCATTTCCAACGGATTCAGCAATTCTCCATCTTCAGAAAAATCGGTCTGCTCTTTAGAAAACATGCCATTGGTAAAATAAACAGTGACCGAATCCAATTCGTAATTATGAATAAAGAAATATAAATTTACAGGCCCATTCATACTTCCGTTTGGTGTTTGAGAATTTGTGATGGAAAATGAAAAATAACCGACGGAATCCGTAGTTGTATATAGGTCAAATGTTTCCAACCAAACTGAAACGGGAACATTGGTTTGGTTCTTCTCGGTTAGTACACTCCCAGTTATTTTCATTTCTATCGTACCGGAGTCATCCCAAAACGGATTGGATGTGCAGGAGGACAACAACAACAACAACAACAACAAGAAAATAATTGTTTTGTTCTTTATTTCCATGAAAGTCCAAGATTCAGATAATATCTTTGGTCAAAAAGGGAAATTCCATTCAATTCCTGTGATTCATTATTCAGGTTTTTTCCCGAAAAACTGATTGTTCCTTTATAATCTCGAAACTTTAATTTTAAAGATAAATTGGCATCGTAGGTTTTAATCGCATCAAGTCTATTATGAAGAAATGTCCCTGTTGAATTAATGGATGTGACTTGGCGGGCACTTTCTGAACGATGGATAAGATCTAGTTGAAACCACTTTATTTTTAAAGTTATTTTATTTCGCACCATTTTGTCGGGTTGTAATTGGAATGCCATTGGATCAGAAAATAAATAATAGGCGTAGGAAGATGAAAAATTAAACCATTTTGTTATGGAACTAAATGACAAATTTGAGTCAAAACCTGACAGACTTGCTTCACCGAAATTTATTGGAAACTGAATGGGGACACCAGTCAATTGGACCTGTTTTATCTTATTTGAATATTGGTAAGTAAATCCTGATATGTTTATTGCATAGTATGGTTTTTCAGTATCATTCTCAATCTTGATCCCCATTTCAAATAGTTTTTTATATTCCGGTACCAACCCTAAAGTACTCTGATTGATGGAACGAGTGCGATTTGATAATCTTTCATTTAAACTAGGCAAGCGAAATACATTCCCTAGATTCGTATAAAGCATAATCCGCTTTTGAGACATGCTACTAACGATTGACCCTGTAAACATTGAGCTTGATTCATCCCAGGTCTCCGTATCCATAATTTCATCTGCGGATGAATCAGGTGTATCAGAAATAAGATGCTTGCTTAAAACTATCTTTACATCCTTCAATTGAATACCTTGGTCCCTTTCTGGTTGCACCAATTCAAATGATCCGGTGAAAATGGAATTAACTCTTTTTGTAATATAAGCTGAACTATCGATAACCCAGTTTGATGATAAATAATTAGTTTCTCCATTAAATTTGACCATTGCACTCCGAATGGGCTTTTCAAAAGAAAAACCTAAACCATTATTTATATCTTCCTTATTGATGGTATCAGAGTTAGTGGACTCACTGCCCAAATTATTTTGAAATAATCCAAAAAATATGATCTCTCCCCCAACTGGACTTGAATGAATCATTTTCCCGATAATGTTTTCCATATCAACCGAAACAGAATTGCCAGTTGAATCATTTTGGAATTGTTTCCCATTCTTGAATCCCATAAATCGAAATTCAAGGTTATGACCATTCTTAATGCCAAAATGTCCGAATTGTCGCTGATGACTCGTTGTTATTTCAGGCTTTTCTGCATCAACATAAAATTGTGAAAATTGCCCTTCACCTATGCCACCATTCAATGAGACTAGTGAAGACCCTATGGATCCAAACCCATCAAATCCACCGTAGTTGTAAGTTCCGAATTGTTGAGTAAATGATGCGCTAGAACCATAAGTCAATTTTGGTATAAAATTAATAGTACCGGATGATGATAATGCTTTTTCATGTCCACCTTTTACCAGTTCTATACCGGATAACCCCGATGCTGAAAAAATAGACAGATCCAATAATGGATCGCCTAAAGTATTGATGCGAATTCCATCGTAGAGATAGATCATTTCTTCAGATGTTGATGCACGAATTGAAATTGACTTTTGTCCATTCATCGTTTCATTCATAACGATAGATTGCTCCGAGAATAATGCATCCCCAATATCAACAAATCCTCTGACAGCCAATTCTTCTGTATCCAAGAGGATGACACTATTCTTCGTTTCAAACGGATTAAACTGTTCTCGCCCTGCCCCTGTGACATCTAATGGTTCCAATTCCAGAACTTTTGGCGTTAAAGTCACGTTCGTACCATTTTTGAAAAGAATGGCATCTAATGTTTCCTGTTC
>JABHKE010000097.1 GCA_018692355.1 Fidelibacterota bacterium | reverse complement strand
TGGGCTTATGTTGCTGCACATAGGTCTTATCTATAGCAAGTAATGCACTTAATAGTAAAATATGAAAAAGATAATTATATTTCATTTATTTCAATCGAAATCGATTCGGACAAAAAAGTTAATTTCTCGAGGGGATGACAATCGCCAAGGCCTGTCATAATAAGCACTGGATTTATTTGCATACTTACCTTGACCGCTGGGATCCGTACCGGGAAGTCCTACATAATCGGTATAATAGGTTCCCGGATCATCAGGTTTACCTGTCATTGGATAAACATCAACAGGATTTCTTAAATCCAGGACATTAAAAACATTCAATCCTAAAGCAATTTTATGATTCATAACCTTGAGATATTTAGAAAATGAAACATTTACATTCTTATAACCAGGTCCCCGTTTTGAATTACGATTTCTGGCATCTGCCACAGGATCTTTCCCACGAAAAATGATGGGTGTGTAGGGGTAGCCGCTTTGGTAATTAGCAGTTAAACCCGCCTGGATTCCGTATGGTAACATGGTATAGGCATAGTAGGTTAAACCATGTGGCCTATCAAAATACGTGATAAATTCTTGGCTCGGAGCGTCTACATATTGCCCACTGATACTGGCCCAGGCATATTCGCTGTTTGCTTTGGAGATCGAGTATGTATATTGAAGTTGGGACCCAAAAGATGCCCTTCGCCATTCAAGCGTTAAATCAAGTCCTCTCGCTGAACCATAGTCTCCATTGGTGGAAATCTGGTACGTATAAACTCCGGAACGCTCGTGACTATAACGTGTCATTTGGTCCATGTCTCTAACCCATGCTCCAAAAGAGTAGGCCCAACTTTCCCCCACTTGTACATTAAAGGCCACAGAATAATCTTGCGTTCTTTCTGCGCCCATAGTTGCATTCCCAACCTGACCTTCTCCCTCTTCGAATAAATCTTCTGGATCTTCGAGCCTGTTTGTATTCAGGTATATATTTTGGTATACCGGTGTTTGGTAGTATAAACCATAATTAAATGTAAAAGTTGATTTGTCTGTGATCACATGGCTGAACCCAAGCCGTGGACTAATCTTATAAAACCAACCAGATTGCTCTAGGAATACCTTTTGACGAGGTAGCCCAGCAATATCGGAGTAACTCTCATCTTCATCCCAGATATTATTATCATTCAAGTCAGAATAAAAATATGGATTGCCGGGACTATAGATTCCTAAAGAATCTTGAAGGGGTGGTGGCATACCCCAGATCTGTGTATTATAGTTTACCATATCAATCCGGATACCATAATTAATGACCATCCAAGGTACTTCAAATGTATTTTGGACATAGGCCGAAAATTCTTCCGGTTCACGAAATTCATCCCATTGACCATTGTTATTTGCATCTGTAAACTCTTCGCCTTTATCCCAGCGGCCGTTACCTTCACCTTCGTCCGCTTCTAAATAATCAGAATCCCCAAGAACCTTACCATCAGGACCCGTATCTTCCCAGAATTCAGCAAATGTTTGTATATAGGCACCAGCACCGAGCCATGGTGCCTGGACTTCATAAAAATTGAGTTTATGGTATTTATAGTCTATGCCGGTTCTTACTTTCCATTTATCAGTGATCTGCGATGTGAGATCAAACCGTATTTCATCTGTAACAGCACGAGAATCTGCATAAAAAACATCGTGACCGCCGAATGTTCGGCCCTCATCCCAGGCAATCCCGCCTTCAGCATAATTAGGCATATAGTAATAAGGATTAGGAACTCCGGGAATAAAACTATTATTTACAGGTGCATTAAAGTATCCTGGCGCATTTTGGTAGCGAAGTTCTACAGAACGATAATCATAAAAAAGCTCAGGGTCTTCGTACATTTCCGGCTCAAGCCAATAGCTGCCATCCCGCTCGAGTAATGGTTTGATCAATTCTGGGCCGTTCCACAAACCATCTCCGTTAGTATCAGTAAAGTCCTCTCCCACATCCCAAACACCATTCCCATTTTGATCTCTGAAATTCTCTGCCAATTCCCAGCTATATAAACCGGGGTCTGCACCATGGTACCATCCGGTGCGTCCATCTACATTGGTATATCGAATTGTGTCTCCATCTTCCCCAATACTATAAGGAATCACTTTTCCATTTTCTGGATCAGAGATATCTTTATAGCCAGCTGGATGGCGCCATTCAAACCAGTTTGGATAGCCGTCTGCATCATTATCCCGCCAGCGAACTCCCTGGAAATGATCCTGTGTAAACCTTGATGTCCTTATTGAATAAAATGTTCTTTGGGTCAAGGAGTGATTTACTTCAAAATTAAATCTATAAGTATCCCGGAAAAGTTCGTTTCGACCTTCATCCCAATACAAATACGTTGGATTGAAAGATTGACGATGGTTCCCAACCTGCCAATAAGCACCATGAAATCGGAGTTTATTCGTTAACTTGTAGGTCAATTTTGCAAAAACAT
>JABHKE010000030.1 GCA_018692355.1 Fidelibacterota bacterium | reverse complement strand
TGGGCTTATTTAAACAATATTTTCAATATGGATTCTATAAAATCCGTGTCATGCAAAAAAGAAGGGGAATAGCTTCCTGGCGCCATGTGGTACCTGGCTTATTTGTATTAACTCTATTCTTTGGTTTAAGTATTTTTCTTTTTACTGGAAATAGTATACCAATTTTGTCTTTATGTATACCTTATTTGTCATTTAGTCTATTCGCAACAATTTTCGAATTAATTAAAACACCATCCAATCTTATTTCAGTTATGATGCTTCCGGTTACCTTTTTAATTTTACATATTTCTTATGGATTGGGTTTTTTAATGGGATTTATTTATTTTTTACACAAATGGGGAGATATAAAAACAAAGGATGGTCATTTTGATAGAGAACAGTTCACAAAAAACAGCAGTATCTTTATAAAAAATAATCAATAATGAAAATACCATTTCATAGGCCAGATCTACCACCCGATTTAAACGATCTCTATTCAGATTCAATAAAGAATGGATGGTTAACAACCGGGAAACAGGTTGAAATGTTTGAAGAAAAATTATCATCCTATCTTGGATGTGAACATGTGGTTGTTATGAATTCCTGCACTGCTGCCTTGCATCTTTCCTTAGCATCAAAAGGATTTGACAGAGGAAGCAAGTTTATTGCCCCAAATTATACATTTGTATCTACTGTTGAGTGTGGGGAATATGCTGGGATGGAGCCAATCCTGGTTGACAGTGACCCACAAGGGTTTAATATCGATTTGAACCATGTAGATGACATTCTTAAAAAAGAAAAAAATATTAAAGCAATTATTCCCGTGCATTATGGTGGTTTCCCCGTTGATATGAAATATGTATTTGAATTGGCAGAAAAATATGGACTTTTTGTTGTTGAAGATGCAGCCCATGCTCTTGAATCCACATCCAGTGCAGGAAAGGTTGGAAATACAAATCATGGTGCCGCATTCTCTTTTTATGCAAATAAAAACCTGACCACTTTTGGAGAAGGAGGCGCTTTAGCAACCAATGATGAAGATTTAGCTGAATCAGTAAAAAATCTTTCTTTACATGGAATTACCAAAGATGGGTGGAAGAGATTCGACTCCGGCGGAAAATGGGAATACGATATAATTCAATTAGGGTATAAATACAATATGCCGGATATATCTGCGTCTTTCGGTATTTGGCAATTGAATCAAATAAATGATTGGCAAGCATTACGTAAGAATATTGTAAAGCGATATTTAACTGGGCTGGAAAATAACGAAGGAATTATTCTCCCAGATTACACAAAAAACGATGGAAATGCATGGCACCTTTTTGTGATACAAATCAAATCAAATTCCTGGAGGATTAACAGAAATGAAATCATCGATAAATTAGTTGAGAAAGGTATTGGTGTTTCTGTGCACTATAAACCTATTCATATGTTAGATTATTATCACAGAAAATTCGAATTTAAATCAAATGATTTTCCTAGATCGAAAGCGCTGTTTGATTCGGTAATATCATTGCCGTTATACCCGAATTTATCAGACAATGAGATTGATTATATAGTAGCTACATTAAATGATTTACATACTCAATACTCGAAATAATATAATTCTCCTATTTAGATTAAAAATTAATTAATATTACCCATATGGAAATCATCTCTCGCACAACAGCAGTTGTCCTGTTAATCATCCTGTCGCCTTTCTTGCTCATCATTGGTCTTGGAAACCTGATCTTACAAGGGCGACCTATCATCTATCGTCAGAAACGAGTTGGGAAGGATTTTAAAGAATTTCTCATTTATAAATTTAGAACAATGAAAAATAAAGATGCGGGGGTCGATAATTTTAGTTCAGGGCAAACTACTACACTAACAAAGTGGGGACGATTTTTAAGAAAAACGAAGCTAGATGAATTACCTCAACTGGCAAATATTATCAAAGGTGACATGCGATTTATTGGTCCAAGGCCTGAAGTTCCGGAATATGTTTCCCAAGATTCCTTCTCCTTTTTAAGTATAATTAAACCTGGCTTGTCCGGGTTCTCATCTATCTTATTTAGAAATGAGTCAGAGATATGGTCCATGATTGAATCTGAAGATCCATATAGAGATATTTTAAAAATAAAAGTCGGATTAGCTAATTATTATGTAAATAAAAAAAGTTTTTTTCAAGATTTAAAGCTCGTTTTTATTACAATTATGTCACTATTTATTCCAAAAAGAATGGGGCATTATCTTTTAATGAAATTATTGAAAATAGAAGATAATGAAGAATTTCAAATTAAAAATATAATCAGTACGGTAAAGATAAAGGACATTGAACAAAACGAAATAAAAGATGATCCAAAAGCAAACCGCCGGAAATTAATTCTAGCAGATATTATTGCAATCTTAACCGGTTTTATTTTTGCATGTTATATCAGAAAAGATTTTTCAATCCCGGAGATTTTTCTTGATAAGAATATTTTCTTTCTTTTAGGTGGTATTGTTGTTGCCAAAGTTATATCATTCCAATATTTTGGTTTATACAAGGGGATGTGGCGTTACACAAGCATCTTAGATGTATTTAATATTGTAAAAGCAAATACTATAGGCTCCATAATAGTTGTTGCAGCTATTGGATATTTTAGAGGCTTTCAAGATATCCCAAGATCAATATTTATTATTGATTTCATTTTAACCTTTGGATTTACAAGCTCAACTCGCTTAGGTATTCGAATCATGTTCACCCACCTATTAAATCCTCAACCTTATAAAATTGATCTTTCAAAAAATGTGATATTACTTGGCGCAGGTACCACTGGCGAATTTATTTGCAAAGAATTGATGAATGATTCAAAACATCACATGGATGTTGTAGGATTCTTAGATGATAATATAGATTTGCATAAAAGAGAAATTCATGGGAAAAAAGTTCTGGGAAAGGTTAAAGAGCTACCCGATTTTGCCAATCTTTATGATGAAGCATTAATTTGTTGTCCAAATGCTCCACGAAAGGATATCCACCAGATCATTGATATTTGTAAAGAAGCAGGAAAACCATTTCGAACTTTACCATCTGTCTCAGAACTGGTATCAGGGAAGGTTTCGGTTAATCAATTCAAAGAAGTTTCATTAATCGATCTCCTTGGAAGAAGCGAAGTCGTGCTTGATAAAGGTCTAATTTCGGATTATATCCAAGGGAAGCGAATTTTGATAACAGGGGCCGGTGGTAGCATTGGATCCGAACTTGTACGCCAATGTCTTAAATACGAACCTGCACTGCTGGTTATGTTGGATAATAGTGAAATTAATTTATTCAACATTGAACGTGAAGTGATATCAATGTCAACAAATGTTTTGGTAAAGCCACTTCTGTCAAATATCCGGGATATAAGTATTTTGAATAAGGTATTTACTGAATATGAACCGCAAGTTATTTTTCATGCGGCAGCTTATAAGCACGTATCCATGCAGGAAGCTTTTCCTTGGGAAGCGATTCATACAAATGTTCTTGGTACATCACATTTGGTAAAGGCGTCTTTAGAACATAATGTTGAAAAATTTGTGTTAGTCAGTACAGATAAAGCTGTTAAACCTGTTAACGTGATGGGTGCTACAAAGAGATTAGCAGAATTGGTTTGCCAAGGAGCCAATTCAGAATATGGAACCCGATTCATGTCTGTACGATTTGGGAATGTACTGGGTAGTTCCGGTAGTGTAATTCCAATTTTTCAGGAACAAATCAGGTCCGGTGGTCCAGTAACAATTACGGATCCGGATATGGAAAGATATTTTATGTCTGTGCCGGAAGCAGCGCAATTAATTTTACAGGCAGGAAGCATTGGCGATGGTGGAGAAGTTTTTGTTCTTGATATGGGTAAACCTATAAAAATCCTTGATATTGCAAACGAACTTATTCGACTTTCGGGATTTGAACCAGAGTTGGATATCCCCATTAGTTTTATTGGTGCACGTCCCGGTGAAAAAAAGATAGAAGAATTAATTCAGGATAATGAAAAAGTTCGAAAAACAAAACATGAAAAAATTATGGTTGTGGATTCCGCCACGGGCAAAGAGGATGGTAAAATAATATTAGATAGAATTATGAAAGGCGAATTAGGTGGTCATGAGTTTGATAATAACGAACTTAGAGTGACCTTAGCATCTCTTGTACCTGAATATAAACCAAGTGATGAATTGCAAGAGCCTGTTATTTTAAGAATCAAGCCGGATGTCATGGCATAACCGGACATTAAATCGTTATTAAAAAAGGCTCCATTTGGAGCCTTTTTTATTTTCTTTATAACGAAGTAAAAAGAATTCTTTTTAAAATTTTCCAACCATCTGTCAATTTTAATTTTTTACCCTCCATTTGACTTCTTCTTTTATAAGAAATTGGAATTTCTTTAATTGTATTATTTTCTGAAACGAGGCTTGATGCAATTTCTACATCTATGTCAAATCCGGTAGAAACAGGCAATCCATTATTTAAATCAGATTTATAAAATGCTTTACAACCACATAGTACATCCGTAAAACTAGTTTGATTTATAAGATTAAATAATCCATTCAAGAAGAAATTTCCAAAATCCAAGATCGATTTCGTTGGATTCATTGAATTTGTCCTGGTCCCAAAAATAACGTCAATTCCTTCAACCTTGTTCAAAATCATAAAAGATGTCACTTCACGAAGATCTAGTTCCAAATCACCATCAAAAAGAATAATTTTGTCATGGGAAGCTTTTTCTAATCCTGTACAAATAGCTTTCCCTTTTCCAAGGTTATTCTGAAAATGGATTAAGGTAATAAATGAGCAATTTTGTAATAAGCCGCCAGATTGATCATTGCTTCCATCATCAATGATGATAATTTCATTATTCTGGGAATAGGGTTTTAGTCTATCAAGTAAAGTAGGGATACTTTCAACTTCATTATGAACTGGGATAATGATTGAATAAGACATGAATTAATTTTGGTTATAAAAAGAAGTCATTTGACAGCTTTTTACACTATTCGACTTAAAATAATATTAATGTGAATCTGATTTTTTTCCAACACCCAATTTTATCACATGGGAGTGATTCATTTTTATCACATTCCTGGAATCAATAATCAGGTTACCGTTTTCTACCACAAATTGAAAATCAATTTGGTCATGGTCCGTCATGATGACGATGGCATCTGAATTATTAAGAGACTCTTTTGAGAGTGTCTCCATTCCCATCATTCTATTTCCATTGAGTCCCACAAATGGAACATACGGGTCATAAAATGAAAGTTCAGCGCCATCATTTTCCAATAATCTCAAGACGTCTAAAGCAGGTGATTCACGGGCATCATTTACATTTTTTTTGTAGGCAACTCCTATAATGAGGATTTGGCTTCCCGAAATTGCTTTTCTTTTTCGATTTAATCCTTCTCGAACGAGATCAACTATGTGCAACGGCATAGATGTATTGATTTCACCCGCCAGTTCAATAAATCGAGCATTGTAATCCAACATTTTCAATTTCCAGGATAAATAGTGTGGATCGATAGGGATACAATGTCCGCCCAATCCGGGGCCAGGTGTGAATTTCATAAAACCAAATGGTTTAGTCGCTGCCGCATCGATCACTTCCCATACATTTATACCTAATTTTTCACACATGATAGCAACTTCATTTGCGAGGCCAATATTGATAGCTCGAAACGTGTTTTCCAAAAGTTTGACCATTTCTGCGGTTTCAGGAGAAGAAACCCTTACAACCTGTTCAACGATCGTTTCATAAAGGAATTCACCCATTTCACCACAATTGGGCGTTATACCACCTAATATTTTTGGTGTATTGGCAGTTTTATATTTTTCATTTCCAGGATCAATTCTTTCCGGTGAAAAGCAGAGATAAAAATCTTGGCCCACCTTGAGTCCTTTTGATTCTATTTCAGGTAAAATTAATTCTCTAGTAGTACCGGGATAAGTTGTGCTTTCTAAAACAACAATCATATCATGATGAATGAGATCCTTAATATTTTCCATAACATGATTTATGAAAGAAATATCAGGATTCTTTTGTTTATTTAGAGGGGTAGGGACGCAAATGGAAATCGCATCCAGATTCTGAATTACAGAGAAATCAGATGTGGCAGAAAGTTGATTCATTTCAACTGCATTCTTTACAGACTCATCCTTGATGTCTTGGATGTAATTCTCACCTCGATTCAGTTTCTTTACTTTTTCCTGATCTACATCGATTCCGGTAACATGAAACCCCGCCCGCACAAACTCCATTGCAAGAGGTAGACCAACATAACCCAGACCGATGACACCAATCTGTGCATCCCGGTTCTCAATTTTATTTTTTAAGTTCATTTAAGATTTATAATTGTTCAGTAGAATTAATAAGACAGGAATTTATATTAATTGGTTGGGAAGGGATAACTATATTTACGACAAATTTTAGCAAATTATATGGAAATTTATGGAAAATATTGATTGGCGAATTCGTTTGGCAGGTGGTGCCATCATGATGATTGGAGGTATTCTTTCAGTTATTCATGCATTGGAACTTCGGTCTAGTGGTGAAGATTTTAATCAGTTTGGTATATTAGCAATGCTGGCGATTTGGGGCGGCTGCGACTGGATCATCAAAGGAATCCAAGGAAAAAAATAATTGATGCGTGATGTAGTTCACCAATACATGACAGGTCCCAATCCGTTTATTTTATTTGGATTAGATCATATTATCGGGACAATCGTTTTTTTGGGTCTCTGGATTTGGTTACCAACTTATTCAAAAAATAATCTAACAAAGCCCAGGCAAGAACAACTAGGTATTGTTTTGGGTCTTATCGTTATGTCCAATTATTTGACATGGGTTGGTTTGGAAGCAATCGCCGGTACTTTTGATTCAAAACTTCATCTCCCATTTCATTTATGTCGGTTTGCAAATCTTGCAATTCCTTTTGTCATGATCTGGAAAAAAGAAAGGCTCTTTCAGGTGTTATATTTTTGGGGTATGTCCGGAATGCTCCAGGGTGTTATTACACCAGATGTAACTCATGGATTTCCACATTTTCATTATTTTAGATTTCTTATTGGTCATACCGGAATGGTTCTTGTATTAATCTATGCTATTGTGGTTTTTGATTTTAGACCCACACTTAAGGGGCTATGGGACTCATTTCTTGCACTCAATGTATTTTTAGTATTTGCTGCAATAGTAAACCTAGTATTGGATTCCAATTATTTTTGGATCTGTGGTAAGCCACCCACCGCATCCTTATTGGATTATTTAGGTCCATGGCCGTGGTATATTTTGGTGGCTGAATTTGTTGCATTGTTACATTATTTGGTTGCTTATGCACCATTTTATTTTTTTAATAAAAGGATCCATTCTTGAATAAAATTGAATTAGGATTATCAATTATTTTATTGGGAACCATAATTGTAGGGATGAAAATGACACCAGCGGGTAAAAAATTAACACCCCCCCAAGCACATAAAATTCCTAAAGATGTTACGGTACATCATGATACCAGAATTGATGATTATTATTGGTTAAAGGAACGTGACACCCAACCGGTCTTAGATTATCTTAAAGCAGAAAATGATTATACATTTGCAAAAATGAAACACACTGAGTTGCTTCAAAAAACTTTGTATAATGAAATGCGGGGAAGGATAAAGGAAGATGATACAACCGTTCCTTATAAATTTGGTAATTATATGTATTATACCCGTACAGAAGAGGATCTACAATATGACATCTATTGCAGGAAATTGGGTAATTCGAGTGGCGACGAGGAAATCACGCTTAATATGAATGAAATGGCTAAAAAACATGATTATATCGATTTAAGTGCTTATAAAATTAGTCCAAACGAAAAATTGTTAGCACTCACGATTGATACTTCCGGTGCGGAACTTCATAAACTGATTGTCAAAGATATCAAAACAGGAGAGATTTTGGATGATAATCTTTCAAATCTTGATGGTTCCGTGGAATGGGCCAACGATAATAAAACTTTATTTTATACCGTGCTTGATAAAGCCCATCGCTCTTTCCAGTTGTGGCGTCATGAGTTAGGGAATGAGCAATCTGATGATGTCTTGGTATTTCAGGAAGACGATGATCGCTTTTCTGTTGGGCTTCATAGAACAAAAAGTGGAGAATTCCTGAAAATGGACTTGGAAAGCCAAATTACCACTGAAGTTTACCTTTTGGATCGAAATGACCCTTTTGGAGAATGGAAATTGGTACAACCCAGAGAGCAGGGCATCGAATATTACGTATACCACCGTGGTGATTATCTTTATCAGATCACGAATAAAGATGCGATTAACTTTAAAATGATCAGAACGACACTTAAAGGTGGGAAAGAAGATGAATTCATTCCCAATAGGGATAAAACAACTTTAGATGATGTATCCATGTTTAAAAACCATATGGCAGTATTAGAACGTGTAAATGGGAATCTTGAAATTCGTCTTTTTAATTTTGAAGATGAATCTTGGT